>NZ_JAAGPH010000006.1:0-127528 GCF_017104705.1 Burkholderia sp. Se-20373
TCGCCTCGGGCGCCTGCGCTCGCGGCGCGGGAGCAGGCGCTCGAGGCGTGCGCGCCTGCGCATCGTCCGGCCGAGCCGGCGATGGCGCCCGCGTCGTCGCCGGCACCGCAGCGTGTCGAACCCGTCGTCAGCCGTCCCGCAGCGTCCGCTGCATCGTCGTCACCGGCCGCATCCGGCCCATCGTCGTCCGGCACCGTCGCACTCGACGAGCGCCCGCCGATGCAGGATTGACCGGCCATGCGTCGAGCGTGCTGCCTTCCGCCCGACGCCGCTGTCCATGCTATTGACGCAGCGCATGATGAAAATGATGCGCTGCTTTTCTTATTCTCTTCATCCCGTCCGCAGCCATGCACGACAAAATCCTGATTCTCGACTTCGGTTCGCAAGTCACCCAACTGATTGCGCGACGCGTGCGCGAAGCGCACGTCTACTGCGAAATCCATCCGAACGATGTGTCCGACGACTTCGTCCGCGAGTTCGCGCCGAAGGCGGTGATCCTGTCGGGCAGCCACGCCAGCACGTACGAAGACCATCAGCTGCGCGCGCCGCAGGCCGTGTGGGATCTTGGCGTGCCGGTGCTCGGCATCTGCTACGGCATGCAGACGATGGCCGTGCAGCTCGGCGGCAAGGTCGAGTGGAGCGACCACCGCGAATTCGGTTACGCGGAAATGCGCGCACACGGCCACACGCGCCTGCTCGACGGCATCGAGGACTTCAAGACGGACGAAGGCCACGGGATGCTGAAGGTCTGGATGAGCCACGGCGACAAGGTTGCCGAACTGCCGCCGGGCTTCGCGCTGATGGCGTCGACGCCGAGCTGCCCGATCGCCGGCATGGCCGACGAGGCGCGCGGCTACTACGCGGTGCAGTTCCATCCGGAAGTCACGCACACGGTGAAGGGCCGCCAGATCATCGAGCGCTTCGTGCTGCAGATCGCCGGCGCGAAGCCCGACTGGATCATGAGCAACCACATCGAGGAAGCCGTCGCGAAGATCCGCGAGCAGGTCGGTGACGAGGAAGTGATTCTCGGCCTGTCGGGCGGTGTCGATTCGAGCGTCGCCGCTGCGCTGATCCATCGCGCGATCGGCGACCAGCTCACCTGCGTGTTCGTCGACCACGGCCTGCTGCGCCTGAACGAAGGCAAGATGGTGCTCGACATGTTCGAGGGCCGCCTGCATGCGAAGGTCGTGCACGTCGACGCGTCCGAACAGTTCCTCGGCCACCTGGCCGGCGTGACCGATCCGGAAGCGAAGCGCAAGATCATCGGCCGCGAGTTCGTCGAGGTGTTCCAGGCCGAGGCGCAGAAGCTGTTGAAGGCGAAGTGGCTCGCGCAGGGCACGATCTACCCGGACGTGGTCGAATCGGGCGGCACGAAGACGAAGAAGGCGACGACGATCAAGAGCCACCACAACGTCGGCGGCCTGCCGGAAACGCTCGGCCTCAAGCTGCTCGAACCGCTGCGCGACCTGTTCAAGGACGAAGTGCGCGAGCTGGGCGTTGCGCTCGGCCTGCCGCCGGAGATGGTGTATCGCCATCCGTTCCCGGGCCCGGGCCTCGGCGTGCGGATCCTCGGCGAAGTGAAGCGCGAGTTCGCGGACCTGCTGCGCCGCGCGGACGCGATCTTCATCGAGGAACTGCGCAACACGACCGCGACCGCGCACGATGCGGCTGCCGGCCTGTGCGGCGAAGCCGATGTCGGCAAGAGCTGGTACGACCTGACGAGCCAGGCGTTCGCGGTGTTCCTGCCAGTGAAGTCGGTGGGCGTGATGGGCGATGGCCGCACGTACGACTACGTGACGTCGCTGCGCGCGGTGCAGACGACCGACTTCATGACCGCGCACTGGGCGCACCTGCCGTACGCGCTGCTCGGCCGCGCGTCGAACCGGATCATCAACGAGGTGCGCGGGATCAACCGTGTGGTGTACGACATCTCGGGGAAGCCGCCGGCGACGATCGAGTGGGAATGATCTAGACTGCTCCCAAGTCGTTCCGGGAGTTCAGTTTTCCCGCTGTTTTTTCGTTAAAAAACAGCGGGTTATTGTTCGCTGCGATCCGCTGCGATCCGCGCAATGCCATGTGGAAATGTCGGTACCGCTGACGGTATCGATGTTTCCTCCTCGGACGACCTTGTCCGATACCGTCAAATCGGTTTGACGGTATCGGCCGACGGTATGCGTTTGAGGAGGCAATATGCTCACAGACACGACGCTGCGCGCTCTGAGGCCAACCGAGAAAATCTATTAGGTCGCCGATCATCGCGGGCTATATGCAGCGGTGATGCCGTGGGGGGGCGTGAGCCTCAGGTACGACTACCGACTAAACGGTCGCCGCGAAACCGTGGTTATCGGTCGGTACGATGCATCACTGTCAGCGCGAAAGCCACGCAAACCAGACGAGCTCGGACTTGGAATGGCAATCAGTCTTTCTGAGGCTCGCATCCTACGCGACCAGGCTGCTCGGGCGATTCAGCGCGGGGAAAGTCCATCACGTGCGAAGGTTGAAAAACGCGTCGACGCAGCGGAGGCGTTGACGTTTGGTAAGTGGGCGGGGAAGTACTTCGAGGAGGCTAGGTGTTTTTCGCGCGCACGGCTGCCCATGCGGCCGTCACCAGTGCAGTCTTTAACCATGTACCGCTCTTGCGGACACGAGTGCTGCGGCGTTTGCCTGCGCTCTCGTCATTGCGCCGTCACCGAGAAATCCTGGTTCAGCAGATTCGGCGCGAGAGGCAGGTCGTGCTTCGAGTTCGTCGTGGCCTTTGTAGCGCAGTCCCAGTTTTCTGCGCAGCCGCTTGATCCGGTGCACGCCGACTTGCACGCCACGTTCTCGAGATCTTGCTGCAGTCACTCGGGGCCGAAACGTTCCAGGGCTCGCTTATGGGCGGCGAGCTCCTCGGCCTCCAGGCGAGGTCCCTGCTGCGTTCTTTCGGATGCCTCGCGCTTGCGCCATCCATAGCAACCGCTGATCGATACGCCCAGCACGCAGCGCATCGGCGGCTTGGGATAGTCCTGTCGCATGTGTTCAATCACGCCGTACTTCACCGCAACTCCTTCGCGAAGTACGTCGCGAACTTTTTTTGGGAGATCGGACTCCATTTTGACCTCGGCCAGTTCGCGCTTGATCTGCGCCAGCTCGGCTTCCAATTCCGTCAGTGGCTTCTTGCGTTGACCGACATCTTTCAGTTTACCGTCCTTCGCCGCGGGAACCCAGTTTGCCAGCGCCTTGATTGGGATTGACAACCGTCGGGAAGCTTCCGATACCGCAACACCTTCAGTCAGCGCCAGCTTGAACGCTTCGACGCGAAGCAAACCGCTCCTGGAATTCGATTCATGCATGCCTCGGTTTCTCGATACTACGAAACGTTGGCTTCCATTTTTTTCGCCCGGCCTCAGTTGCGCGACCAGATGGACGGGGGCATCGGTTGCGGGTGTCTGCCGATGAAGGATTGCCTGCTGAGGAACCCGGGCAATGCGTTGAGCAAGCGCGGACGAGGGGCGGTGCTGCTCGAGGGCGAGCCGGTTCGCCAGCGCAAGCCGACCTGATGCGCACGTTCATGCGGCCGTGACGATCGATTTCATTTCACCGACACCGAAGCGAGGTGCAGATGCGCGTCAGCGCAAGTCTTCGCGACGGTCGTCACTTATCGGCCAATTGATTTCAGGCGGAAACCGGAAATGCACAGTCGTTTCCTTTTGTTCGCCAGTGAACCGCCTGTCCAGATCCGATGCAGGAAAATAACCGGAAGATTTCCGGTGACATCGAAATATCCCCCTCATTCGCCCGCGTCAGACACATGGAATCGAATTGCCGGCGTTATTTCCGTCGTGTGTGCGTTACGGGGTGTCGTTACGTAACGGGCGACAAGATTCCCGATTCGCAAACGTTTTACGCGTGGAAGCTCAATTAATCAGACGTTTTTAATAAAAATCATAGGTCGTTGTTTCATTGGTATTTTTTTGCGATGCAGCACGAAAATCCGGAACAGTGGCACGGATTGTGCATTGAACGATGCGTGCCGCAGTAACGAATACCAAAACGATAGACCAATCATGAATCGAAACCACATTCCGAAATCCGGACGCGACGCGGGGGCGAAGCGGTCGAATCCGGACATTCGCACCATTGATCGCTCCGGCAGGCCAACCGATTCAGGCCTGTCCGGGAGCGACGTCATCCTTGCCGCAAAGGAACGTCCCAGCAGGTTCCAGCAGAGCCGATCTGCCGGCATGCGGGCGTACGCGTAGCCGTATCTCGATTCCAATAATCCAGTCAAGTCATAAAATTAGTATTGCGAAATAAATAATTAATCGATATTTCGTACATGTCGGGGTCAATGATGGACGGGTTCTTCTTGCGCGTGATCGACGGTGCGTTGATCGTGGTCGGCGCCTTTGGGGCATTGCATTTCGGGTTTCCGGCGGACGGCCTGTCGCACACCGGATTCGATGGCTTGCTCGTGGCTTTCGCGGTTGCGCTCGCGTTGTCCGTGTTTCCGGCATGCGGGCTGTATCGCGGTACTCGCGGACGCTCGGCGGTCAACCTGATGAGTCGAGCGATTGTCGCCTGGCTAATCGTGCAGGCCGGCGGATATGCATTGCTCTTCGTACTGCACCGGCTGCATCTGGTGCGCGGACTTTGGTTCGTCTACTGGACGATTACCAGCGGGATCGGGATGCTGCTGGCCCGCACGCTCGCGCTCGCGGTGCTCAAGCTGGTCGTGCGTTTCGGCCGGCGGGCGCGCAGTGTGGCGGCACAAGGGCCGGTGGTGGCTTCTCGCATGATGCGGTTCGTGTTCAAGCGCGTTTTCGACCTCGCGCTTTCGATTCCGCTCCTTTTTATTCTGGTGCCATTATTCGTAATACTAATTATTTTGGTGAAGCGGGATGGCGGTCCGGCATTCTTCGGGCATGTCCGTGTCGGCCGTGACGGAACGCGTTTCCGGTGCCTGAAATTCCGCACGATGGTCGTCAATTCCGACGAAGTGTTGCGCGACACGCTCGCCCGCGATCCGGAAGCGCGCGCGGAATGGATGAGGGACTTCAAGCTGAAGAACGACGTGCGCATCACGCCGGTCGGGCATTTCCTGCGACGGACCAGCCTCGACGAACTGCCTCAGTTGTGGAATGTGCTGCGCGGTGAAATGAGCCTCGTGGGCCCGCGCCCGATCGTCGACCAGGAACTCGCGCGCTATGGCAGCGATGCGCACTACTACCTCATGAGCACGCCTGGCATTACCGGGCTATGGCAAGTGAGCGGACGCAGTAATGTCGACTACGCGCAGCGCGTATCGCTCGACGTGTCGTATGTAAAGCAATGGTCGCCCTTGCTCGACTTCGGCATCTTGCTGCGCACCGTCAAGGTCGTGATGCGACGGGAGGGGGCGTACTGACGGCGGCATGGCGTGCGCGATCGATGTCGCGAGGCCGGCTCGCGACGCAGTGGCATCACGGCGAACTGGGGGCGGGATTCGCGTAAACCGAAGATGCCGACCAGCCGTCGTATTGGTACGGGTCGCCAGCCGTGCTGCTTGCGGCGCCGCTGTTCCGGTCGCGGTAACGGGCGAGGTGCTGGCGACGCGTCAGCGGTGCGTGATGCTTGCCCGTCGCCCCCGACAGCTTCGGTGCGGCGGGTCTGGCTGACGACGCGGCGTCGCTTGCCGTGCTGGCCGGAACCGGAAGCATCGCCTCGGTCTGCGTGATGCGGGCGGCGTGGGGCACGCGTTTGACGGCAGAGGTGGAGGCAGGGAACTGTGCAAGGGCGGTGACGCTGAGCGAAATGCTCGTTGCAACAGCAAGCAGGTGCGGGATTTTCATGAAATGGCAAGAAGCGAGATCGTTTCGGGGTGAGTGCGGATATGCCAGGGCGTGCGGTTGCTTTGCGATGCGCGTGATTGACAGAAGACGGTGGAGGATCGATTCGAACCGCCATCCAACACATAGGCCAAAAAGGATGACTGACCATCTGATCGGTATTCGAACGATAGCACTGTCCGTCGTATCGAAGGAAGCGCGGAACGTACGTCGCCGGGTTGCACAATGCGGCGGAATCTTGTCGGTCGCACTCGCGCTGACGTGGCTCGGCGGCTGCGCGTTTGCACCTGGCATGACTTTTCGCGGCGGGTGTCCGGCCGGCGTCTCTGCTGATCCGTCGGGGGCCTGTGGCCGGGCGACGCATGCGGCGTCACTTGCCGCTACGACGGGCGGCACGACAACCGAAGATGCACCGCCCGCCGGCGCGCTCGTCGAGATCGATGCCACGCTGATCGACCAGACGCGGGCACAGGCCGGGCCGCCGATCCCGAACGACGTGCTTTCGCTGTTCCAGCAGGCGCGCCCGTACACGCTCGGGCCCGGCGATGTCCTCAGCATCGTCGTATGGGATCACCCGGAACTCAACATGCCCGTCGTCGCGACATCGAACGGCATCGATACGACCGGCTCGAATGCGATCGTTTCCGGCTATACGGTCGACACGAACGGGGTGGTGCAATTCGCGTACGTCGGCCCCGTCAAGGTCGGCGGGCTCACGGAGTTGCAGGCGCGCGACATGCTTGCGCGCCACCTGGCGCGTTATATCCGGGATCCGCAGGTGACCTTGCGGATCCAGGCGTATCGCAGCCGGCGCATTTATCTCGACGGCGAAGTCCGCATCCCCGGCCTCCAGGTGATGAACGACCTGCCGATGACGTTGCCCGAAGCGATCAATCGCGCAGGAGGATTCACGTCGAACGGCGATCGCGCACGTGTCGCGGTCACGCGCGGAGAGGCGACCGTGACCGTGAACCTGCCGCGCATGATCGAGCAGGGACTCAACCCCGACCGGATCCTGCTGCAAAGCGGCGATCTCGTACGCGTCTATCCCGTCAGCGACAGCAAGGTGTTCGTGCTCGGCGAGGTCGGGCACACGATGACGGCGACGTTCAACAACGGCCGCCTGACGCTGAATGACGCGCTCGGCTATGCGGGCGGCGTCAGTCCGTATTCGGGCGATGCGAGCCAGGTCTATGTCGTGCGTAGCCGGCGCGGCGGTACGCCGACGGTCTTCCACCTGAATGCGACGTCGCCGGCAGCGATGGCGCTCGCGAACGATTTCGATCTGATGCCGGACGACGTGGTCTTCGTCGATGCGTCGTCGCTGGTGCGCTGGAGCCGCGTGGTGGGCATGTTCCTGCCTAGCGCGCAGACGCTCGCGACCGGCCGAAATATCGCGTTCTGACATGGACCGTCTGCTCCTGGTTTGCACTGCGAACGTGTGCCGAAGCCCGATGGCAGAGGCCCTGTTTCGACGCGTGCTGGAGGGTGTGCACGTGATGTCGGCCGGCGTCGACGCGATGCCCGGAATGGGCGCTGACCCGGCTGCGATCGCCGTCATGCGGCGTATCGGCCTCGACCTCGGCCAGCATCGCTCGCAACTGCTGGCACGCTGGATGGTCGAGTCGTCCGCGCTTGTGCTGACGATGAGCGAACGTCAGCGCCAGGTCATCGTACACCGCTACCCGTCCGTCTCCCAACGTGTCTGCCGTCTGCTGCCGGACGGGGACGTGGCGGATCCCTACCGGCTCGACAGTGCGGCGTACGCAGCGACGGTCGAGCGATTGACGACGGGCGTCAGGTACTGGTCCGGTCTGCTGGCCGGTGTCACCCGTCATACCCAAACATTGCAGGAAACGACCCATGAACCATCTTGATGCGCCAGTGCGTTACGCGGAACCGGACGACGGGCCGTCCGGGACGGTCGCGAGTTATCTCGACGCGCTTTACGACAACCGGCGGCTGATCGCGCTCGTCACGGGATTGACGCTGTTGATCGGTACGACCTATGCGTTTCTCGGGGTACCGGTCTATCGGGCCGATATCCTGGTGCAGGTCGAAGAGAACACGAATTCGGCAAAGAGCATGCTCGGCGACATTTCGTCGATGTTCGATGTCAAGACCCAGGCATCGTCGGAAATCGAGGTGCTGAGGTCGCGCCTGGTGGCGAGCAAGGTGGTTGACACCCTGTCGCTGGCCATCGACGCGCATCCGCGCTACGTGCCGCTGATCGGGTCATTGCTGTCACGGCATGCGACCGGTTTGTCGGATCCGCTGCCGTTCGGCTATGTGACCGGCACCGAACGCATCTCGGTTGCCCGGTTCGACGTGCCCGACAAGCTCTATGGCGAAACGTTCGTCATGACGCTGCAGCCGGGCAACACGTACCGTCTGTCGGGCCCGGATGTCGACGCGGGCGGCACGATCGGCGTGCCGCTGAAGGTGGTCATGCGGGACGGCCCGCTCTCGCTGCTGGTCACGTCGGTCCGCGGCAAGCCGGGTGCCACGTTCGTGCTGCGCCGGCATTCGACCTTGACGACGATCGAGGATCTCCGTCAGAGCCTGAACATCGCGGAGAAAGGAAAGCAATCGGACGTGATCGGCGTCACGCTCGATGGGACCGACCCGGTGAAGACGGCGATGATCCTCAACACGCTGGGGAGCGAATACGTTCATCAGAACGAGCGGCGCAAATCAGAGGAAGCCGAGCGATCGATCAGCTTCCTCAGCGCACAGTTGCCGGAGCTGAGGAGTCAGCTCGAGCTCTCCGAAAATCGCTTCAACGCGTATCGCGCGCAGCATGGAACGCTGAATCTCGATGAGGAAGCGACTGCGCTGCTGCAGCGCTCGGTCGATGCGCAGTCGCGCCTGACCACGCTGAAGCAGAAACGCGACGAACTGATGGCGCGCTTCACGCCGGAACATCCGGCCATCCGTGCGCTCGATGCACAGCTCGATACGGCCCAGGCGGAAATCGGGGGGATCGAGCAACGTACGCGTGCGTTGCCGCCCGTCGAGCAGGACGTGTTGCGATTGCAACGTGACGTGCAGGTCGGAACCGAGCTGTATACGAACCTGCTCAACACGCAGGAGCAATTGCGTCTCGTCAAGGCAGGGAAGGTCGGCAACGTGCGACTGGTCGACACGGCGGCGGTTCCCGAGGAGCCGGTCAGGCCGAAGCGCCTGCTCGTGATCGTCGGGTCGGCAGTCTTCGGGTTGCTGATCGGCGCGACGGTTGCGTTCAGCCGTCGCCGCATGTTCGACTCGATCGACGACCCGATCGAGGTGGAGCACGTCTGCGGCGTGCCCGTGTATGCGACGGTGCCGTATAGCCGCCAGGAAGCGTCGCTGACGCGTCTACGCCGTGTCGCGAATACGCCGTCCCGGGAGCTGATTCTCGCCCACAACGCGATGATGGACCCGGCACTCGAGAGCCTGCGCAGCTTCCGGACCGCACTGGAATTCGCGATGACCGACGTGCCGAACCGGATGGTGTTCATCACCGGGCCGACGCCTTCCGTCGGGAAATCCTTCATCTCGCTGAATTTCGCCGGCGTGCTGGGCTCGGCCGGAAAGCGCGTGCTGCTGGTCGATGCCGACCTGCGTCGAAGCGGACTCCAGCGGACGGTTCCCGTCGGTCCGGGAGCCGGGCTCGTCGAGCTGTTGCAGGGCACGCATCGCGTCGAAGACGTATTGCACCGCGAGATCCTGAAAGGTGTCGATTTCATCGCGACGGGAAGCGTGCAGATCAATGCGAGCGACGCGCTGTTCGATTCGGATCTGCGCGCGATTCTGTCCGAACTGGGGGCGACCTACGACGTGATCGTGTGCGACGGCCCGCCGATTCTTGCGGTTCCGGACGCCGCGCAACTGGCCGGTCACGCTGGCGTGACGTTCCTGGTGGTGCGTCAGGGCGTGACGAAACACGGCGAGATCAAGGAATCGATCCGGCGGCTGCGTCACGTGGGCGTGTCTCCGCACGGCTTGATCTTCAACGGGCTCAGCGTACGGCCGGGGCGCTACGCGTACGGCTACGGGCGCTATCGCCACAATCGCGACAGTCAAGCGTATTACGGCAAGGAATGACGGATGTCGGCATGGAACTGGCGACCGGCTGACATGACGGGCGGTCACGGACAACCCTCGGGCGAGGATCTGCATGAACGGTACAACTTCAATGTGTGACGCCACGACGCGTTCGCAGGCTGACGCGCAGCACACCGATAACGCGACGGGACGGCATTTCAGTCGCGTCGCCGTCGTGCACGACTGGCTGACGACCTATGCGGGCGCCGAGAAAGTCCTCGCCGAGATCCTCAACATCTGGCCGCAGGCGGACCTGTTCACGGTGGTCGATTTCCTGCCGGACAGCGAGCGCGAGAAGCTGCGCGGCAAGGTCGCCACCACGTCGTTCATCCAGCGGCTGCCGCGCGCACGATCGGCCTATCGTGCGTACTTGCCGTTGATGCCGTTCGCGATCGAACAGCTCGACCTGTCCGGCTACGACCTGGTGATTTCATCGAGCCATGCGGTCGCGAAGGGGGTCATTACCGGGCCGGATCAACTGCACATGAGCTACGTGCACTCTCCGATCCGTTATGCGTGGGATCTCCAACATCGGTACCTGAACGAGTCGGGCCTGGCGACGGGGTTGAAAGGCTGGATCGCGCGCGCGATGCTCCACTACATTCGCATCTGGGATCAGCGTACCGCGCACGGCGTCGATGCATTCGTGGCGAACTCCGGCTTCATCGCAAGACGCATCCGCAAGGTGTACGGCTACGATGCGGCGGTCGTCTATCCGCCTGTCGACATCGGGCGATTTTCGCTGGTCACGCAGAAGGAAGACTTCTATCTGACGGCGTCGCGCATGGTGCCGTACAAATGCATGCCGCTCATCGTCGAGGCGTTCGCCCGCATGCCGGAACGGCGCCTCGTCGTGATCGGCGACGGGCCGGACTTCGAGCGCGTCAAGGCCGCCGCCACGCCGAACGTCACGCTGCTGGGCTATCAGCCGGATGCGGTACTCGTCGACTACATGCAGCGGGCGAAGGCATTCGTATTCGCTGCCGAAGAAGATTTCGGCATCACGCCGGTCGAGGCGCAGGCGTGCGGAACGCCGGTCATCGCGTACGGGCGCGGCGGGGCGCTCGAGACGGTGATTGCATCCGCGGACGCGAGCACACGCACGGGGTTGTTCTTCGACCGGCAGGAAAGCGCGGACATCGTCAACGCGGTGATGCGCTTCGAGGCGGCAGGCGGGTTCGATCCACGGGTGTGCCGCGCCAACGCGCAGCGATTCACGGTCGAACGTTTTCGCGACGGCCTGCTGGAGGTGATGGCCAGAGCGTTGCGCAACCGGGCATCTGCGGCCGGGGCGCGCGACATGGCCGCCGGCTCGGGAAGGGGCGAACCATCGTGGAGCTGAGCCTGTTCGGCGTGATCGTCGTCGCGCTCGGCATCCTGACGTTCGTGCTGCCTTATCGGTGGGCGGTCTACGTGATGGTGGCCAGCACGCTGTTCGGGGCGACCGAGGCGGTTGCATTCGGCGGGCTGGGCGTGTTGCCGGCCAGCCTGATGATGCCGCTGTTCGTCGTACGTGCGCTGTTCCTCGAAGATTCGCGTGCGATCCGCAGCAGCCTGCGCGTCGGCTCGCCCGGGTTCTGGCTGCTGGTGTTGACCGGCTACGCGTGCATGACAGCTGTCGTGTTTCCGCGCATGCTGGCCGACACCACGTCGGTCTATTCCATCGATCGTTCCAACATCGGCACGACGCAACTCATGCTGCAGCCGCTCGGCCCCGTGTCCGGAAACCTGAGCCAGTCCGCATACCTGATCGGTGAGTGCCTGCTCTATCTGGCCGCCTCGATGGTGATGCGGCGACGCGACGCCAGCCGGGCCGTGGCGGATGCGTTCCTGTTCCTGACCGCGTTGAATGCGATCGCCGCGGCGGCCGATCTGTTCGGCAGCGCGGCGGGCGTCAGTCTGCTGGATCCACTGAAGACCGCGCAGTACTCGATCCTGGACGGCGCGGAGGTCGGCGGCATGCGGCGGATCAGCGGAACTTTCTCCGAGGCATCGGCATTTGCCGGCTTCTCGTTGCCGCTCTTTGCGTTCACCGCGAATCTTTGGCTGCTCGGCTATCGGCGGAGCCTGTCGGGATTGCTTGCGCTGTTGACGGCCGGGTTCGTGCTGCTGTCGACGTCGAGTACCGGGTATGTGGGGCTGTCGATCTATCTCGTCGTCTTCATGGCCAGCCGCTCCGGCGCGATCGTCCGTCACAGCCAGGCAAGGAAGTGCCGGATGCTGGCGGGGGCCTGCGTGGCGGTCGCGCTGATCGCATGCGTACTGGTCGCCATCGATTCGCCGATCGTGACGGCCGTGTCCGAGGTGATCAACCGGACGTTGACGAGCAAGATGAGCAGCGATTCGGGCGTCGAACGCAGTGCGTGGAACATGCAGTCGCTGATCAACTTCGTCGATACCTTCGGATTGGGGGCCGGCCTGGGCAGCGCGAGGGCATCGAGCTTCGTCGCGGTGACGCTCGGCAATCTCGGGCTGCTGGGTGCGATGTTGTTCGGACTGTTCCTTTACCGCACCGTGCGCGTACGCGTGCGGCCTGCTACGTGGGCATCGGACCGGATCGTCAGTTTCGCTGCCGTTCAAGCGCTGGCCGCAGCGCTGATCGGCGCGACGCTGTCCGGCACGGTGTTCGACCTCGGCCCATGCGTCTATCTGTTTGCGGCGGCGGCGTTCGGAGCACTGAACGTCAGGCGTGCATCGAACCGGGAGCCGAGGGCGACATGAACACCACCTCGTCTCGCACGGAATTGCTGGCGGTCTATGTGGCCTACATGTTCCGCTATCTGTACCCGTTGTTCATGCTCCCGTATTACGGGCGTGCGCTCGGCCCGACCGGCTATGGCCTGGTGCTGGCGGGCGCCTCGCTGTCGAATTCGCTGTGGCTGTTCGTGAGCTACGGCTTTCCGACGGTCGGCGCGCGCGATACCGTGCATGCCGCAGGCAGCGCCGAGCGAGCCGAGATTCTGCGCACCCACGTGATCGCCCGACAGCTGCTGTGCGTGCCAGCCATCGTCGCCGGCACGATCGCGATCGGCGCGTCGCTGGCGTTTCGCCAGCACTTGTCGAGCGGGCCGGTCGTCATCGCCATGGGCCTGGTCTCGGCATTCAACGTCGGATGGTATCTCGTCAGCACCGGCCGCGCGATCGCGAGCGTGCGGATCGAGGTCGTCGGCTTCGCGATTTCGTTGTCGCTGATCGTCGGCTTCGTGCATCACCCGTCCGATGTCGAGCGGGTATTTCCGTTGTTGCTGACGTCGAGTGTCGTCCAGCTCGGGCTTGCGTACTGGCTGATCCGGCGAGAGTTCGCCGGCGCCGTCTCGAACCTGAAGCGTGCCGTGGACCTGATCCGCGGGTCGACGGTCATCTTCGTCTATGGCGGTACATCGGTGTTGCTGGCAGGCGCGTCGACGTACCTGTTGTCGACCATGGCGCATGCGTCCGAGGTCAGCGCGTTCGGTGTCGCCGAGCGGCTCGTTGCTGCAGGATTGAGCGTGATGTCGCCGGCCGCGCAGATCCTGGTGCCGAAACTGACCGGCCTGGTCGGCAGCGATCCGGCGCGAGCGAATCGTCTGATGCGGCGGGTGTTCGTGTGGTTCTTTTCCGGGGCGGCGCTTGCGGCTGTCGCGACTGTCCTGCTGTCGGAATGGCTGATTCCGCTCGCGCTCGGTGCTGGCTTCGAGCGCTGCGTGCCGGTGTTGAATCTCATGGTGTTCGTGCTTCCCGTCAGCGTATGCACGCAGGTGATCGGCGCCTATTTCCTGATTCCGCGCAAGCTCGAACGCCTGCTTGCGCAGGCCGGCGTGCTGGGCGCGGTCGTGAGCCTTGCATGCGCGATTCCGCTGGCGAGCCAATGGGGTGCGCTCGGGATGGCAGGCGCGCGCCTGGTCGGAGAGTTGACGATCCTGAGCGTGCTGGCAGCCGGCCTGTGGCGCGCGAAGCTGCTGACGGAAATCTTCGGGTTCGACGGCGTTCCGGCCACGACTGTCGGCGACAACCGAATTCGCCAGTAACGAGGGTATGTGATGACTCATGAATGGGAAGTTCGCGAGAGCGGATCCGTGAACGTGCATGACCGCGCGACATCGCGCGAATCGCGCGTGTGTGCCGGCATCGCGACGCGCGGCCGGCCCGCCGAGCTGGCGAACATCGTTGCCTGCCTGCGTGCGCAGACGCTTCGGCCGGCGTCGATCATCGTCGCATGTACGGGGCAGGACGATATCGGTGCACTTGCCGAAGCCGATGATCTGTCCGTCGTGTTCGTCGAGCCTGGTTTGACGCGTCAACGCAATGCGATCCTCGACAGGATGCCGGCGGGTACGGACTATGTCGCGTTTTTCGACGACGATTTCGTTCCGCAAACGGACTGGCTGTGCGTGGTTGCGGACGCATTCGAGCGCGATCCGATGCTTGCCTGCGTGACGGGGCACGTCGTTGCGGACGGCATTCTCGGCCCCGGACTCACGATTGACGATGCGAAGCGGGCGCTGGCTGCCGTACGGGGCGACGCGCAGAGGTGGACCATGGACGGCTACAGTCCTTACGGCTGCAACATGGCGTTCCGTGCGTCGGCGGTTGCCGCGTTGCGTTTCGATGAACGGCTCGTGCTGTACGGCTGGCTGGAGGATCTCGATTTTGGTGCCCGGGTCGCCCAACGCCACGGCAGGCTCGTGAAACTCGGCAGTGCAGTGGGTGTGCATCTGGGCGTGAAGCGCGGCCGCGTGTCCGGACGCCGGCTCGGTTACTCGCAAGTCATGAACCCGGTCTACATGATGGCCAAGGGGACGCTGTCGCGTAACGATGCGTGCCGCCAGATCGTGCGCAACTTCGCGGCCAACATGGTGAAATCGATCGCGCCGGAAGCCTATATCGATCGGCGCGGCCGGCTGGCTGGAAACCTGATTGCGTTCGTCGACGTGTTGCGCGGACGCCGGACACCGGAACGTGCCGCACAGCTATGAGCGGCAGAACGGCATCGGAAACCGGCACGCGCGTGTGGGCGTTGACATCACTGCTTCAGCGTCGCAAACCTTTAATATTTGTTACGGTATGCGAATCATAATGGGCCTGGAAGGTATAGTGAAAGCGTATCGTCACCTGAGCGCGACGGCAGAGATCCGATGCAGATGTCGGTTTCGCATCCGCGAATGTGCAGCGCGAAGCTGCCGCTCGCATGCCTTTCCGTCATCGTGCCGCGCATTTTCACACGGTAACGTCCAGCGAGCCGGGAACAAGTCCTGCGACACAACAATGCTGCCCGATCATCCCACCATGCAGAACCACGTTCGCCACGGGGCGCCCGGCGCCGACGAAATGCCGCATGCACCGCGCGTCGCGCTCGTCAACGTGAAGTACAGTCCGAATCTCGGCGACGGCATGCTGTCCGAATGTCTCGAGGCGGAACTCGCGGCGGCGTTGCCGGGCATCGAGATTCATGTGATCGATCTCGCGGGCCGAACCGACTACGCCTGCGGTGCCATCTCCCGAAAATCGGTACTGACGCTGATGCATCACAGCCCGCGGGTCGTGCGTCATGCGATCGTGCATTCGGTGCTCGGGTACAAGTTGCACACGGAACTGCGCCCGCGCTGGCGTTCTGCGTTGTGCGGCGTCGACGCCGTGATCGTCGGCGGCGGCAATCTGTTGAGCGATGCGGATCTGAACTTCCCGATGAAGCTCGATGCGGCGATGGCGGAGGTCCGCGATCTCGGTTTGCCGGCCGCCGTCTTCGGCGTAGGCGTATCCGGCGACTGGACATCGCGCGGCGAACTGCTGTTCCGGCGTGCGCTCGGCGGAGTTGCGCTGTTTCATGCGTCGGTACGCGAGCGACGCTCGGCCGAGATCTGGCGGGCACGCCTGTGCGGTGCCGGGATTCGCGCCGCGCAGGTCGTGCACGATCCCGGTCACCTGGTGTCGCGGCATGTCGCGCGACACCGGGCACCGGATAACGCAGTCACCACGATCGGACTGGGTATCACTCATCCAATCGCGCTCAAGTACCACAGCGGCAGCATTCGCGTATCGGCGGCCGCGCAAGCCGAGTGGTATCGCGCACTCGTGCGTGCCGGTAGCGCGTACGGATGGCGTTTCGTCGTGTTCGCCAATGGCAGTCCCGAAGACGAGGCATACATCGGCGAACTGCGACCGATGCTCGCGGAGGCGGCCGGGCTTGGCCGAATCACTTTCGCGCCCCGTGCTGCGACGCCGGCCGACCTTGCGCGACTGATTTCATCGTTCGACTTGCTGATGGCTCACCGGCTTCACGCGAACATCGCCGCATTCTCGTATGCGATCCCACAGATCGGGTTCGCGTGGGACGTCAAGCTCGAGTCGTTTCTGTCGGGCGTCGGGCGCGGGCATTGCCTGTGTACGGTCGGAGTCGATTCGATCGACGCCGTCGTCGGGCTCGCTGTGCGGCAACTTGGTGAGGGCGTCGACGCGCATGTGCATCGCACCGTGCTCGACGACGCGTGCGCGCACGTGGCCGATCTTGCCGCCGCGCTGAGGGGCGCGGTGGCAAGATCGCGGCAGCCGGCCGGTCGCGCACGGGTGCCGGGAGAGTCGCTCGTATGAATACAGTTCCGCAGGAACGGCTGGTGATCATCAACGACGTGTCGGTCGCCAATGGCGGCGCGACGGCGCTGGCGTTACTCGAACTGCGCCTGATGCGGGCGCGTGGCGTCGAGGTGACGTACGTCACTGGCGATGACGGCGCCAATCCGGAATTCGACGCGCTCGGTATCGAGGTCGTCTGTCTGCGAGGCATCCGGTTGCTGCAGGCGGGGGCCGCGGCGTTGGGGCGTGGCGTGTACAACCCGGACACGGTCAGAACGCTCAATGCGTGGATTGCGCGTCACGACACGCCGGGCACGGTTTATCACGTGCACGGCTGGAGCCAGATCCTGTCGCCGTCCTTGTTCGCGGCGCTGCGTCGCGTACGCGAGCGGACCGTGATTACGGCGCACGATTTCTTCCTCGTGTGCCCGAACGGGGCATTTGCCGACTACCGTGCCGGTACCGTCTGTACGCGCGTGCCGCTCGGTGCGGCATGCGTGACGCGCGATTGCGACAAGCGACACTACGCGCACAAAGTGTGGCGCACGGTCAGGCAGGCCGTTCAAACGTACACGCTTCACTTCGATTCCGCCGGGCCGCGCGTCCTGATGATTCACCACTCGATGCGCGAACCGCTCGAGCGCGGTGGCATTCCGGTCGATTGCCTGCAGACCGTGCCGAACCCCGTGACGCCGTGGAGTACCGCGCGCATCGCCGCGGAACGCAATGACACGTTCGTGTTCGTGGGCCGGCTGGCATCGGAGAAGGGGCCGGACCTGGCCGCGCGCGCGGCACGACGCGCAGGCGCACGGCTCGTCATCATCGGCGACGGGCCGATGATGCCCACGTTGCGTGCCGCGTATCCGGAGGTGACGTTCTGCGGCCATCTAGCGCCGGGCGAGGTGGCGCAACGGGTGCAATCCGCGCGCGCGCTGCTGATGCCGTCGCGCTATCCAGAACCGTATGGCCTCGTGGCTGCGGAAGCGATGTGGAGCGGGTTGCCGGTTGTTGTCGCGCAGTCCGCACTGCTGGCGGGCGATATTGTTGCGTGTGGAGCCGGCGACGCGTGCGATCCCGCCGACGAGGCGGCATTCGCGGGTGCGATTGCCCGCATTGCGCGCGATGACGATGCGACGCGCAGGATGAGCATCGCCGCGCACTCGGCGACCCGCCACCTGGGGCTGTCACCGAATGCATGGGTCGAGCGTCTGCTCGAGGTCTTCGCGGCATGCACGGCGCTGGCGCCGCAACCGGCCTGGTCCACGGCCGGCTGAGCGCGTGGCGGCCCCGGGCCGGGGCGCGATCAGTGCTCTTTCGGCCGCGCACAACGGCTCGATCGGCCCGCTTCGTCGAGCGCGTAGAGCCGCACCCATTTGACGGCGAGCGTCGACGGGTCGGGCGTCTGGTCGATCGGATAGCCCGAGCCCAGCGCAAGATTGACGAGCGGATAGAGCGGTGTGTCGAGTTCGGCTGGCGTCGCCTGTTCCCAGACGGGACGGCGATCGAGGTAGTACGTGATCTTGTCCGGCAGCACGCGGACCCCGTAGTCGTGGTACCCGTTGACGAGCGAGCCGGCCGGAACGGGACTGCGATGCGTGACATGGCGCGTCTGATTCTGGTTCGCCCCGCGATACCACACGTGAAGCGACGCGGAATACCGATCTGTTGCGTGCCCGTAGTATTCGACGACATCGATTTCCACGCGCGGCGCCGGGTCAGCGACGGGCTTGAGGCTCATCAACCAGAACGCCGGCCATGTGCCGGGGCCGGGCGGCATCTTCATGCGGGCTTCGAAATATCCGTAGCGCACGCCGCGGCCATTGCCGGAAGCATCCGCCGCGGCGATCAGGCCGGAATGCCAGCGACCCTGCGGCGTGCGGCTCGCCGTGATGTGCAATTCGCCGTTGACCACGCTGAACGGCCCTTGAGGCCCCGGATCGGAGAACGCGGCATCACCGAAGTCACCATTCCAAGGTGTGTGCGCGATCCATTGTGCGTCGCCCAAGGTGCGTGGCGAGACGCGGAACGCGCTGAAATTCTCGTTGAATACCGGCACGAACTCGCAAAGATTGAGCGGAGCGGATTCTGCGCCGTTGGCCGGTGCAACCGTTGTCGCGGCCAGGAGGGCGACGATGGCGGGAAGGATCGGTGAGGACATGTGATGGGGGCGTCTGGGCAATGGATGAGGTGGGTGGCCCGAAGCGGATTCGCCGTGCTGTGTTCGGCCAGCGTCAGGATGGGATGATGCGCGATTGCGTGCAAGACCGCAACGACTGTCGGCGTGCAAAAGCGATCAAGTGGCCGTCGAAGACATGCCGCAGGCCATGCGGCAGCGTTCGCGTTCCGGCTACGCGACAGGCTGAAACGTTTCCCAGGATGAGTTCTTCGAAATCTGATCCGTATTCCTAATCGTTGATTCGATCGAGTGCTCACGAGAGAGGGGGGCGATGTCCCGTTCGTCACGTGTGTGTTACGACGTGTCGTTACGTAACGGACTGCGCCGCGGACGGAACGCAAACGTTTTGCCGCGGGAACCGGTTTTATTCAGATATTTTGAGCGACCGACAAAAGCCATTGGTTCGTCGACGTTTTTATGTGGCATTGCAACCGAGCGCGGGGCAATGGCACGAATCATGCTTCGAGTGGTATGTGCCGCGTAAATGGATGCCATAAATTCAGCCCGGTCGTGAATCGCAGGCGTCGCTCGAGAACCTGGTGCGACGGCGAGCAGGGCGAGTGCGAGACTCACGTCGGTGGCGTGTCCCGTATGACGCGTATGTATCGGGACGTTGCGCCCCGTCTTTGGGATCGGGTGCCGCGAGATGGGTCATGCGGTCACGGAAATGCAGCCTCGCTTACGCGCGCCGAAAGGCCGCAAGTTGACTTAATCCCGGAATGCATCAAATGAAGAGTCCTACGATTCGCGAGCTTCAAAAGCAGCTCGGTCACTTGAATCTGATTGTCGAAGAAGCCAGGCAGAAGGAGAAGAAGGTCAAGCTCGAGGAGATTGCCGAGCACGTCAAGCAGTTCGACATCACGGAAATCGAGTTGCTGCGGGCGGCGGGTTTCGTCAAGGCCAATCGACAGAAGGCATCGGCAAAATACTACGATCCGGACACCGGCCGATCGTGGTCGGGAAAAGGTGCACGCCCCAAGTGGCTCGTCGACAAGAACCTGGATGACTATCTGATTCGGGAAACACCGCAGCCATGGTGGCCGGAAAAGCAGGCTTGTTGAGCTGATCGCGTGAACTCGAGATGGGCGCGTCACACGTCGACTCGCATTGTCTCGCACGATACTCGTCACGAACATACTCGTCGATTCATGACGCGACAGGCACGCCAACTTGTGATCCCGCCGGACCGCGGACCCGGTGATCCTGGCGTTGCCTGACGACCGGAATTTCAGCCCATGCAGAATCCAGAAAGTGACGCCGTGGATCTCGTCGATACGGGATCTGCAAAAAAGGCAAGATATCGTGCGCCGGCGCTCGAGAAGGGGCTCGATATCCTCGAGCTGCTCATCGATCGCCAGTACGGCATGGCGCAGGCGGACATCTGCCGCGTGTTGAAGCGCAGCCGAAGCGAGCTGTACCGGATGATGCAGGTGCTCGAGGATCGCGGTTACATCTACCGGGTGGATCGCTACGACCGGTACGCGTTGACCATGAAGCTCTACTTTCTCGGGCAGCATCACGCGCCGACGCGATCGCTGGGTGCACTCGTCACGCCGCTGCTGCAACAGTTCGCATTTCAGACGGTCCAGTCGTGTTACCTGACGGTATTCGACGGCGACACGATGATCGTCATAGCAACGGCGGGCGCCGAAACGGAATGGAACATCGGGGTCCGCGTCGGGACGCGGGTTTCGTTGCACGGCAGCGCCGCGGGCGAGATGTACCAGGCCTTTCAGGACGAAGACGTGCGGACCCGGCTGTCGCGGGCCGACGGGCACGATGTCGAATTGAGGAGTCCGCCGCACGGCGACGAAGCGTTGCCCTCCCATCTGGTCGACGGCTATCTCTGCCGCCCCAACGAACGCATTCCCGGCATCACCGACATCGCGACGCCGATCGTCGACAAGTCCGGTTCGGCCATCGCGATCCTCGCTTGTCCGCACCTGGCTCAGTCGGGCGAAGCAAGCGCACTGTCGGACAGGCAGATCGGCGCGGCTTTGTATGAAACGGCCCAGCGGATCTCCGCGACGGTCGATCAACGGTTCATGCAATCGGCTGTCGACATACACGCGCGGGGTGTGGCACGCCCGTAGGGAGGGACGGATTTCGCGAACGTTGCCTGTGAGGCGACCGGGATTCGCGAATACTCCGCCACAGATCGACCTGACATAGTGTTAATTGTCATCGGGAGCGCGTGTAGCAGTCCGCGCGATCCCGTGTGTGACCCGACGGTATCGATGACGGTATCTCTACAGAGGCCGTCATCGAGATGTGCGGTCGTCGTGGATTTTCAACGAAAACATGCGTTGATTTTCCGGTGCGGTCTCTCCAGTACCGGCAACAGCCGGCCGGATTCTTCGGTATCTTTGACGGTATCGTCGCTACGCGACCGCGTGGAAGCGCTGTCTCCGCAAGGGTTCAGCCCATCGATTGACAATCGAGTGGGAATAAGCGTTCGTGCTGAATCCGCGTTCGATGCTGCGCTCCTATTCGCGCAGGAGTTGAAGTCGCGATAGGGCATGAGCGGAGGGCTGGTTCAGCGTGTTCGCCGTCCCGGCGCAGACCGGAACGAAAAACGGCTTGGCGATTGCCAAGCCGTTTTTCGTTAACGCGTCACCTGAGTCACGAAATGTCGTGCGGCATTCGTAAAACAGCAATTCTTTGTGCGCCCGATGGCGATCACTCGCGTCCGTCGACCGATTCTCACGCGTGCGAACCCATGAGCGAACGCAGGTACATCGGCACTTTCGCCTTCGCCGTGGCTTGCACACGCGTCATGAGCGCGTGATCGATGCGATTCAGTCCGTACGTCCGCGCAATGTCCTGCTGCAGCCTGCACCACAGCTGCCCGGCCATCTCGGCATCGACCATCGCCCGGTGCGCACGGCCCGATTTCGGCAGCCGCAGCATATCCACCAGGTTCGACAGGCGGTGACTCCGGGCATCCGGATAGATGCGTCTTGCCACGAGCATCGTGCACGCAAAGGCATGCTCGGCCGACACGCCAAGCAGCCCGAGTTCGGATTGCCAGAACCGTTTGTCGAACCCGGCGTTGTGGGCGACGACCGCATGCTTGCCGACGAACGCCGCGGCTTCCTTCATGACTGTCGACGCCGGCGGGGCCGCTGCGATCATCTCGTTCGTGATGCCGGTCAGCGCGACGACATCCGACGGTATGCGTCTGCCTGCATTCATCAGGCTCTGGAAACGGTCGACGATTTCACCGTCCCGGAGCAGGATGACGGCGATTTCGGTCGCACGGTCGCCCATGTTCGGCGAAAGTCCGGTTGTTTCGAAGTCCAGTACCGCAACGGTTTGCATGGTCGAATCCTGTGGCTTCACGCGGTGTCGTTAGAGTGGCCGAGAGGGTAGCATCTTCAGGCCCCCGACAGACTCGTTCAGCGCGAGAAACGACCCTCCGTGCGGCGAACGCGGACGCGATCGATGACCCGGACCGCTCGCGAATTCTTCCCGATCCGCCGTTGGCTCGGCCGGACGCGCGACGATGCAACAGGGTTCCGGCCGCCGACTATCGGCAGCCCATTGATCCGCGCGTCATGCCGCAAGCCCGCTTTCGCCCTCAACCATCCGGATCGGGCCCGTGCTTTGTCCCGCACCCTGCCTGATGCTGAATTCGATCAGGCCTTCGTAGATTTCCCGTTGCCCGGCGGGCAGTACGGGCAGCAGCGTCTCGCGCCGCTTGTCCGCATCGAACATCGATTCGATCAGCCACCCGGTCAGATAGACCGACGCCAGGCACCCGCCCGCGGTCGCGACGTTGCGATGGCACACCAGCGGCTGGTTCGGCACGTCCAGCCCGAGTGCCTGCAAACCCTTCCGCGCGTCGGGATGCGTCGTGGCACGGCGCTCCGGCAGAAGCCCGAGCCGCTCGAGAATGAAGGCCCCGCCGCAGATCGACCCGACAAGCTGGCGCTCGGGATCGAGATCGAACGACGGCAGGAAATCGGGATGGGCCAGTGCAGCGGGTACGCCTTCCTTGCCGCTCGAAAAGAGGACCGCGTCGGCGTGATTGGCGTCGGCAAGCGGGCCGTGCGTCGGGACGGCCAGGCCATGTACGGAATGCAGCACCGGCTGCGCACCCAGGATCCGGACGCGCCAGTCGCGGTTGTTGCGGCCGAGAATGTCCCACATCAGGAACAGGTCGATGTCGGTGAACCGGTCGAATGCGACGAGGGCGATGTCTTTCAAGGTGGACTCCATGCGTAGTGGCGCGCCGCCGGAAGGAAGCGGCCGCGGCCGTGATAGAGTTCGCAGCCTATCTGTCCATGCCGCACCATACACAGCCTGTATGCCGATGACGACGAGCACACTGACGCGAAACGACTGGATTGCAGCGGGCTTCGACGCCCTCGACGGGGAAGGGTATGCGGGCATTTCGGCCGAGAGCCTCGCGCGCCGGCTGAACGTGACCCGCGGATCGTTCTATCACCACTTCCGTAATCGCGAGGACTTCGTCAGGACGTTGCTGACCGCTTGGGAGGACGACTACACCGCGCGCATGCTTGCGTATGCGGCAGAGGGCCGTGGTGCCGGCGACACACTGGCGCGCTATCTGCGCATTGCCGCCGAGAAGCGGCCCGGGCGTGAAATCGCGATTCGCGCATGGGCGCTGCACGATCCGCTGGTCGCGGAATTCCAGCAGCGTGTCGATGCGGCGCGGCTCGCGTTTGCGATCGAGACGTCACGCGGGCTGGTGCGCACGTCGGGCGAGGCGGAGATCGTCGGGCAGGCCGTGCACTTGTGCTTGATCGGCGGACAACAGGCCGGGCTGCGCCGCGATGCCGACCGGTTCAACGGTTTCATGCGACGCGCGGTTGCAATGGTCGAGCGCGTGGTGCCGATGCGTCGTGCATGACGCGTCGCGTGGCCGCATGCGGTATGCGTGGAGCGGACTTGATATCGGGTTGCCGCGTTCGCGTGCCCGGAGCGCATGACGTGGAGGGCGGCGCGCTATCCCGCGCCGGCCACGGTTATGCATGCTGCGGCGAGGACGACGGTTTCGCGCGATAGCGCAGGTGAATCAACGGATAGGCGCGCCCCTGCCCATCGAGCGCCGATCGCCCGATGCGCTCGAAGCCGAGCCGTTCATAGAATCTTGCCGCCGCTTCGTTCTGCTCGTTGACGTCGGTCGACAGGTCGGGATGACGCGTGAGTGCATCTTCCACGAGCAGGCGCCCGACACCCGCGCCATGGTGAGCGGGATCGACGAACAGCGCTTCCATGTGACTGCCGTCGAGCAGCATGAAGCCGATCGCGCGGTCGGTATCGTCGACGGCGAGATCGAGCGGCGCACCGGGCAGGAACGCGACGACTTCCGATTCGATCGCGCGTCGATCGTCGGTGCTGAGGAAGTGGTGCGTGGCGTCGACCGCGTTGCGCCAGATAGCCAGCACGCGTGCGCCGTCGGCCGGGGTGGACTTGCGAATTCGGATCATGGTTTGGCCCATCTCTGATTTGTAATTGGAGGTTCGTCGGCGCGTAGCCGGCACTGTCATGGTCCCGATCGGGCCGCTCGCAAGCGCTGCGAGAAAGACAGCGTTGCTTCACGCATTCAAGTATTGGCCGGATGCTGCACGTGACCACGTGCCGCCGCGCGCTCGATCGCGCGTCGTGCGACATCACGAACCCCCGCGCTCATCGGCAAGTCATCGCGGTCGAGTTCGGCGAGATCGAACCAGCGCGCGTCGAGTGCATCGTCGCCGGCAGCTGGTGTGCCGCGCAGCCATCGGCACAGCACCGCGACCATCACGAAATGCTGATGCACGTCGCCGCCGGCATCGTAATCGAACGCATCCAGCGCGGTAAAGGTGTCGAGCGCTTCGACGTCGACGGTGGTTTCTTCCGCGATCTCGCGCACGACCGCGTTCGCAATCGATTCCCCCGCTTCGATCTTGCCGCCGGGAAAGCCCCAGCAGCCCGCATCGGGCGGATTGGCGCGACGCACCAGCAGCACGTCGTGCTCTCGCAGGACGATGCCGATCACGGCGGGAACCGGGCGGACGGAAGCGGGGACGCCGGTTGGGGAGCGGGGCGAGTCGGACACGGGGTGCTACGCGCGGAAGCGTTCGAGTGGGTGGAGCGGCTGACGACGATTCATTGCGCGCCGTCGGTGCGCTGCTCGATCGCGCGGATCACGGCGACCATGTCGTCCGCGCCATGCCCCGCCCGCTCGGTCTCGCCGTACAGCGCATGGCAGATGTCGAGCAGTGGCGACGCGATGCCGATGCCGCGCGCGGATTCGGCGACGAGGCGCGCATTCTTCAGCACGTCGGTGATCGCGGCCTGCACCGAGAAATCGGCCGCGACGAGTTTGCCGAGCTTCACGCGCGACACGTCGCTCGCCATCGGGCCCGCGTTCAGCACGTCGGCGAAGCGGGCGAGATCGATGCCGTGGCGTTGCGCGAAATGCGTGGCTTCGGTCAGGCCGGTGACCATCGTGATCAGGAACAGGTTCACGGCCAGCTTCATCGTCAGCGCCGACGGTACGTCGCCGCACACGAAGCTGTCGCGGCACAGCGGTTTCACGAGTGCGCGAACGGCGTCGACGTCGTCCGGCGCGCCGGCGAGCATCACCACGAGTTGCCCGGCTTCGGCCGGCTTGCGCGATCCCGACACGGGCGCTTCGACATAACGGCCCGACGCGGCGGCGATATCGTCGGCCAGTGCGCGCGAATACTCGGGTGCATTCGTGCCCATGTTCACGATGGTGTGGCCGCCGACACGGGCGGCGAAACCGGGCGTGCCGCGTGCGAGGGCGCCGTCGATCGCCGCGTCGTTCGCGAGCATCAGGATCACGGTGCGGCAGGTCGTGAACACGTCGTCGATGTGCTCGGCCACGCGCGCGCCGGCGTCGCGCAGTGCATCGTCGCTGCCGTGCGACCGGCTCCATACGACGAGCGGCGTGCCGGCCCGCGCAAGATTGAGCGCCATCGGCGTGCCCATCACGCCGAGGCCGACGAATCCGACTGCGGTTTGCATGTTCTGGCTCCCACGGTGAGTGGAGACGATCGTGGGCGTCAGTATCGCAGCGTTTCCGCACGCCTGCCATGTCGTCCGCGCAGGCGCGGGAGCGACGTCACGGCCGCGCTGTCATGCCCGCCAGATAGGGCCACGGATAGATGCCGCGCGCATGACCGTCGCCGAACACCATGCGGATGCCGTAGCCGGCTGCTTCAACGCTGTCCAGCGTCAGGTCGGGCCGCGCATCGACACGACCGCCGTCGCGCCGGATCCTCCGGCATTCGGCACACGGGCAATCGCCGCGCAACCGCGCATAGCCGATGCGCTGCGTGTGACCGTCCGGCCAGCGGAGGGTCAACGTGCGCGCCGGCTGATCGAGCACGATTTCGGTCGGGGAGATCATCGCGACGCCTCGTCGATTTGCCGGATCGCGATCCGCACGGCCTTGCGGACTTCCGGATCGTGATCCTCCAGTGCGCGGGTCAGCGCGGGCAACGTCGCGCGCTCGCGCAATTCACCGAGCGCAAGCGCGGCTTCCTTGCGCAGGTTGCTGATCGCGTGCGAGAGCAGCGCGACGACGGCCGGCGCCGCGGCCGCATCGCGCAGGTGCCCGAGCGCACGCGCGGCACGCAGGCGCACCTGCCAGTAGTCGTCGTCGAGCGCGGCGACGAGCGGTTCGCGCGCGGTCGCGACGCGCAGCTTGCCGAGCGTCGTGGCCGCTTCCTCGCGGACCTGCCATTCGGGGTCGCGCAGCGCGGCGAACAGTGCGTGGATGACGGTCGCATCGTCGGGGGCCGCGAACCCGATCGCGCCGACCGCGATACGTCGCACGTCCGCTGCGGCATCGGTTGTCGCGATGCCTGCAAGCGGTGGCAGCGCACGCGGATCCTTGAGCCAACCGAGCACCGCCACGGCTTCGGCGCGCACCTCGGCGGGTTCGGCGTCGAGCGCATGCAGCGCGGGCGCGAACGCGCCGGGGTCGCGCAGCTCGCGCAATCCGTGCAGCACGGCACGGCGCACGAACGGCTCGGGCCGGTCGGCCCATCGGCACAGCACGGTGCCCGATGCCGCGTCCTTCAGTTCGGACAGGCTCTGCGCGGCGGCGGCGCGCACGTCGTCGTCCGGATCGAGCAATGCGCCGCACAGCGCGTCGACGACGTCGGATTGCTCCCATGCGCCGAGCACACGGGCGGCCTCGCCGCGCACGTCGGCCGACGGATCGTCGCGCAGCGCGGCGACGAACGCGGGCACGAACCACGGGTCCTCGAGATCGGCGAGTTCGAACAGGGCGACGCGGCGCACGGCGGCATCGGGCGCGGCGAGGCGGGCGACGAGTGCGGCTTCGTCGGGGGCGTGTGCGCGATGTAACGCGCTAGCGAAGGTGGAGTCGGGCATGGGCGACAGGAGAAGACGTTGAGACACACGGTCAGCGCAGCAGGTAAGGAATGTCGACCTTGACCGCGCCGGTCGGGCAGTCGCGCTCGCACGGCATGCAGTACCAGCATTCGTCGAACTGCATGTAGGCCTTGCCCTTGGTCACGTCGATCGCGAGCAGGTCGAGCGGGCACACGTCGACGCAGACGGTGCAGCCCTTGTCGGCAATGCACAGGGCCTCGTCGATCGTGACGGGTGCGCTGCTGCGCTGGAAGATGTCGTGCGGAGTATGGGTCATGGCAGGTTCCTCAAAGGGCGGCCGCGAGCGCTGCCGGTTCGCGGATGCGCAGATTCGTGTAGGCGCCGCGTTCGTCGTCGGCAAGCGGCACGACGTACGGTTCGACCGGCCGCTTCTCGCTGCGCATCGCGCCCGCAGCGTCCTTGCGCAGCCAGGTGTGGCAGAACCATTCGGCGTCGTTGCGATGCGGAAAGTCGACGCGGTGGTGGTACAGCCCCCAGCGGCTCTCGGTGCGGAACAGCGACGCACGCGCGGCCATTTCCGCGCAGTCGCGGATCGCACGCACTTCGGCGGCCCGCATCAGTTCGTGCGGATGATTCGCTTTTATCTCTTCGATATCCTCAGTAATGGCGTCAAAGCGTTGCAGCCCGATTTCCATCTTGCGCGTCACCTTCGGCGGTTGCAGATAGTCGTTCACCATGCGGCGCAGCTTGTATTCGACCTGCGCCGGCGCGAGGCCGCGCTCGCGCAGCAGCGGGGCAAGCACACGGGTGCGTTCGGCGGCGACCTGTTCGTCGTCAACCGGCGCATGCGCGCGGCCGGCCACGTAGTCGGCCGCGTTCTGCCCGGCAAACCAGCCGTACGTGAATGCGCCGAGCATGTAGTTGTGCGGGACGGCCGCCATGTCGCCGGCCGCGTAGAGCCCGGGCACGGTCGTCTCCGCGCGGGCGTTCACGTACACGCCGGATGCGCTGTGCCCGCTGCAGAAACCGATCTCGGAGATGTGCATCTCGACCATCTGGCTGCGGTAATCGGTGCCGCGCCCCGCATGAAAGCGGCCGCGGCTCGGCCGCTCGTTCATGTGCAGGATCTGCTCGATGGTCTGGATCGTTTCTTCCGCGAGATGGTCGAGCTTCAGGAACACGGGGCCGTTGCCGCTTTGCAGTTCCTGGTAGAACTCCCACATCATCTGGCCGCTCCAGTAATCGCATTCGATGAAGCGATCGCCCTTGCCGTTCGCGGTGAAGCCGCCGAGCGGGCCGGTGACGTACGCGCACGCGGGGCCGTTGTAGTCCTTGATCAGCGGATTGATCTGGAAGCATTCGAGATTCGCGAGCGCGGCACCGGCGTGATACGCCATCGCGTAGCCGTCGCCCGCGTTGGTCGGATTCTCGTAGGTGCCCATCAGGTAGCCCGAGGCCGGCAGGCCGAGGCGACCGGCCGCACCGCAGCAGAGAATCACGGCCTTCGCACGGATCACGTGGAATTCGGCGGTGCGGCAGTCGAAGCCGAGCACGCCGCTCGCGCGGCCGTGCGCGTCGGTCAGCACGCGCGTCGCCACGATCCGGTTCGTGATCGCGATGCGCGCGCGCTTCAGCTGCCGGTACAGCACCTTCTTGATGTCGTGTCCTTCCGGCATCGGCAGCACGTACGAGCCCATGTGATGGACCTTCTTCACCGCGTAGTCGCCGGTGCCGTCCTTTTCGAACTTCACGCCCCAGCGGTCGAGCTGCTCGATCGTTTCGAAGCTGTGCGTCGCGTATGCGTACACGGCCTCCTGGTCGACGATGCCGTCGTTGGCGATCGTGATCTCGCGCGTGTACTGCTCGGGCGTCGCATGCCCGGGGATCACGGCGTTGTTCAGGCCGTCCATCCCCATCGAGATCGCGCCGCTGCGCTTCACGTTGGCCTTTTCGAGCAACAGCACGCGCAGGGACGGGTCGCGCTCCTTCGCCTTGATCGCCGCCATCGGGCCGGCCGTGCCGCCGCCGACCACGACGATGTCGTATTCGAGCACATGGGTAGTCATTGCTGTTTCCTTGCAGGTTTGCGCGGTTTCTGCCGGTCGATGCGCAGCCGGTACTGGAAGGCGTCGCCGCGGAAGTAGAGGTATTCGAAGTCGATCGGTGCGCCCGACGCGTCGTGCGTGAGGCGCTCGATGCGCAACACGGGGCTGCTTTCCTCGACATGCAGCGCATCGACGATCTCGTCGTCGGCGAGGATCGCGTCGATCGACACGTCGGCATGGCCGAGCGGAATGCCGCAGTCGTTTTCCAGGACCAGGAAAATGTCGCGGGTCGCGAGATCGGCGCCCGCGAGGCGCTTGCCGAGTGCTTCGGGCACCCAGGTCTGTTCGAGCGACACGGGCTCGCGATTGAGCAGCCGCACACGATGGATCTCGACGAGCGGCGCGCCCTCGGGCACGTTCAGTTTCGTCGCGAGATGGCGGTCGGCCTTGACGGTGCGGAAGCTGCGCACCTGGTTGACGATCTCGTAGCCCATCGACGACATCGCCTCGGCGAAGCCCTGCAGCGACGTCACGTTCTGGAACGCCTTCGGCTTCGACACGAAGGTGCCCTTGCCGTGCAGCTTGAACAGCAATCCTTCCTTCTGAAGATCGCCGAGCGCCTGGCGCACCGTGATGCGGCTGACGTCGAACATCGCGCAGAGTTCGTGCTCGGACGGCATCCGGCTGTGCGGCGCATAGGTGCCGTCGAGAATGCGCGCGCGCAGCGTGTCCTTGATCTGCACGTAGAGCGGGGCCGCCGACAGCGGCACGACGTTGGGGGAGGTCATCGGTCAACTTGTTATGACAAGATCGCTCGAGTGTAGTCAGCCGGATCGCGCGGCCCAACCAACTATTTCTGATTTCGACTTTCCGATTCCGGAAAAGCGTGGCGGCAGGGGGCGAACCGTCGATCCGGCGTGTGATGGTGATCCGATCCGTCCGTTGCGGGCTGCGCAGAACGGCGGACAATCAAAGAATTCGCCGGCGTGTGCCGCGCATGTCGATTTCCCGATGCGTCGCCCGTCGTATCCATGTCGACCGGGCATGGCGCGAAGCAGGTGGCGCCCGGTTCACGAGGATCGCCGTCACGACAAGGAGGCACCCCATGCCGGATTCCCGATACCGCTGGGTCATCGTCGCCGCGGGCGGCCTGATGGGCTGCATCGCGATCGGCGCGATGTTTTCGCTGCCGGTGTTCCTGCGCGCGATCGCGCGCGACACGGGCTGGTCGATGACCGGCATTTCCGGCGCGATGACGCTCGGCTTCATCACGATGGCCTTCGCGAGCATCGCGTGGGGCAGCCTGTCGGACCGCATCGGCACGCGCCCGGTCGTCATCACGGGCGCCGTCCTGCTGTCGGCAAGCCTGGCGCTGGCGAGCCGCGCGCCGTCGCTGCTCGCGTTCCAGCTCACGTTCGGCCTCGCCGTCGGAGGCGCGACGGCTGCGATATTCGCGCCGATGATGGCGTGCGTGACCGGCTGGTTCGACACGCACCGCAGCCTCGCGGTGTCGCTCGTGTCGGCGGGCATGGGGATGGCGCCGATGACGATGGCCCCGCTGGCCGCGTGGCTCGTGTCGGTGCGCGACTGGCGCACGTCGATGCTGCTGATGGCGGTGCTGGCGGCCGTCGTGATGATTCCGGTGTCGCTGCTGGTGCGCCGGGCGCCCGCGCTCGACGGCGCGCAGGCGGCTCCAGCGGTGCCGGCGCCCGCCGGCGAGCCGGCGGCGATGTCGGTCGCGGACGCGCTGCGTTCGCCGCAGTTCATCGTGCTGCTGCTGACCAACTTCTTTTGCTGCGCGACGCATTCGGGCCCGATCTTCCATACGGTCAGCTACGCGGTGACGTGCGGGATCCCGCTGATCGTCGCGGTGTCGATCTACAGCGTCGAAGGGCTCGCCGGCATGGGCGGCCGGATCGCGTTCGGGATCCTGGGCGACCGCCTCGGCGCGAAGCGCATGCTGGTGGCCGGGCTGCTTGCGCAGGCGCTGGGTGCGCTCGGGTATTACTTCGTACGCACGCTCGACGGGTTCTATGCGGTCGCGATCGTGTTCGGCTTCATCTACGCGGGCGTGATGCCGCTGTATTCGGTGCTGGCGCGCGAGAACTTCCCGCTGCGGATGATGGGCACCGTGATCGGCGGCTGCGCGATGGCAGGCAGCCTCGGGATGGCCGCGGGGCCCGTCGCCGGGGGCTTGATCGTCGATACGCTCGGCGGCTACGGCTGGTTGTATCTCGGCTCGTTTGCGATCGGTCTCGGTGCGTTCCTGATCGCGATGATGTTTCGCCCTTTCGCGAATGCGCGGCGGGAAGCGGCGGCTGCCTGAACCAGGAAAACTGGAAACAGGACCGTGTCCGTTTTTCCGGAACGGCACGTTTCGGTTGGCGTTGTCGCCAATAAAAACAGGGCCCGATTCTGGTCGCGTTTGCCGGTGTCAAGGTGGCCCGCAGCCTGCTGCGGCGCAGCAGAGCGGCAAATGAGACCGATCGGCGTGCATGCCCCGCGATTCGGCCCCTAAAAAACACAATATCGAGCATATATTCGAAGGGCCTGTCATACCCGCGTCACCCTGCTAGAATTCGGCCTGCCGCATTGTTCCGATTGACTGATGAGATTGCTTGACGCCCTGGTCGAACAACGTATTGCCGCCGCCGCCGCGCGGGGCGAGTTCGACGATTTGCCGGGTACCGGCGCGCCACAGGCGCTGGATGACGACCTGCTCGTGCCCGAGGAGGTGCGGGTGGCCAACCGTATCCTGAAGAATGCGGGCTTCGTGCCGCCGGCCGTCGAGCAATTGCGCGCGCTGCGCAACCTGCATGACGAAGTGCAGGCGGTCAGCGACCGCGCCGCGCGGTGCCGGCTGCAGGCGAAGATCCTCGCTCTCGACATGGCGCTCGAATCGCTGCGCGGCGGCCCGATGGTGATGCCGCGCGATTACTGCCGGCGCATCGCGGAGCGCTTGTGCGAGCGCGGGCTCGACGAAGCGTCCGCCGAAGCGGGGCCGATGTGACGTCCGACGCGCTGCACGACGCAGCCCGGTCGGCAGCCGCCCCGGCGGCCGAACCCGCCGCCGAATCTCCCGTTCCCGAAGCCGCGCCCGTATCGGCGCGCGATCTGCATTTCATGCGTCTCGCCCAGGCTGCCGCCGAAGAGGCACGCGCGGCCGGCGAAGTGCCGGTTGGCGCGGTGCTCGTGCGTGGCGACGAAGTGATCGCACGCGGCTTCAACCATCCGATCGGCGGGCACGACCCGTCGGCTCATGCGGAAATGGCGGCGCTGCGCATGGCCGCACAGCACCTGCAGAACTACCGGATGCCCGGCTGCGAACTGTACGTGACGCTCGAGCCGTGCCTGATGTGCGCGGGCGCGATCATGCATGCGCGCATCGCGCGGGTGGTCTACGGCGCCGCCGATCCGAAGACGGGCGCGTGCGGCAGCGTGATCGACGCATTCGCGAATCCGCAACTGAACCACCATACCGACGTGACCGGCGGCGTGCTCGCCGACGAGTGCGGCGCCGCGCTGAAGTCGTTTTTCGCCGACCGCCGTCGCGCGCTGCGCGAAGCACGGCTCGCCCGCGACGCCGACTCCGGCGCGTCATAGGCGCCCGCCGCGCTCGTCGCGCATCGCTCGCCGCGAGCCGGGCGTGCACGGTTCCGTGAACCGGAGACGGTTCGGTCCCTCTAAGAGGTTTGACGACCCGACACCTTTCCTCGCCATGTCCTTCCAGCCTGCCGCGTCCTACACCATCCGCCTGCTTGCGCCGTCCGGCTATCCGCACGATCCGGACGCGATCAATCGCGCGCTCGAACGCCTCAGCACCGCGCAGCATCGCATCGAGAACATCGAGGCGACGCAGCGGCGCTTCCAGCGGTTCGGCGGCACCGACGGCGAGCGGGCCGGCGACCTGAACCGCCTTGCCGATCCCGAGCGGCCGCTGCCGGACATCGCGCTCGCGGTGCGCGGCGGCTATGGCGCGGCGCGCATCCTGCACGGGCTTGACTATCGCGGGCTCGAGCGCGGGCTGCGCGACCAGCCGGTCGCGCTCGTCGGCCATAGCGATTTCACGGCGCTCCAGCTTGCGCTGTACGCGAAGGCGCGCGTCAAGACGTTCGGCGGCCCGATGCTGTCCGCCGACTTCGGCGCGGAAACGCCGAGCGACTTCACGATGCAGCACTTCTGGCAGACGCTGACGCAACCGAGCACGACGATCATCGCCGAAGCACCGCAGGTGCAGACCGTGAATGTGACGGGCACGCTGTGGGGCGGCAACCTCGCGATCCTCACGTCGCTCGTCGGCACGCCGTACATGCCCGACATCGAAGGCGGCATCCTGTTCATCGAGGACGTCAACGAGCAGCCGTTCCGGATCGAACGGATGATCTATCAACTGCATCTCTCGGGACTGCTCGCGCGCCAGCAGGCGCTCGTGCTCGGCCAGTTCACCGGTGCACGACCATTCGAGTACGACAATGGCTACGACATGCAGGCGATGATCGACCAGGTGCGCGCGGTGATCGGGATTCCGGTCGTGACGGGGCTCCAGTTCGGCCACGTGCCCGACCTGCTGACGCTGCCGTTCGGCGCACAGGCGCAACTGGTCGCGAATGCGCACGGCTTCCGGCTCACTTTGTCGGACTATCCGCACCTCGGTTGAGGCGGGCGCGGTCGGTCGAAAGGCGGGGTTCCCGCCTTTTTCTTTATGTAAACGCGCAACTAACGGTCAAGTATTTTCGTCGATATCAGCAAGGTCGCCGCCGGATTTTGCACCAGTTTTGTCAACAAAATGACCGGGAGGGTATACGACGAGAAGCGCGTCTGTCATACGTCTCAGCCTTGCCATGCATGGATTTGACGCATCGTGCACCGAACGAGGTCGCGTCGATGCACGCCGATTGTGCGCAATGCCGGAAAAGAATTGTTGACAATCTTTATGTCCACCCTAGGATGAGGATCATCACACGATGCCGATCATGAACGAGCCCGAATCCCACCCGTCCGGTGCAGCCAGTCCCGAAGCGATCGCCGAGCGGATCCGCACGGCGATCCTCGAGCATCGGCTCGCGCCGGGCGCGAAGCTGACGGAGGCGCAGCTCTGCGACGTGTTCAACGTGAAGCGCGGGGCGATCCGCCAGGCGCTCGCGCAGCTCGCGACCGACAAGCTGGTCGATCTGGAGCCGAACCGCGGCGCGTTCGTCGCGAGCCCGACGCTGCAGGACGTGCACGAGGTGTTCGAGATGCGCCGGATCATCGAGCTCGCCGTGGTCGAGCGGCTCGCGACCGGGCCCGGCGCGAAGCGGCTGAAGGGCGTCGCCGCGCTGATCGAGAAGGAACGCAAGGCGTTCCAGCGGCAGGACTTCGCGGCCTGGATCCGCCTGTCGGGCGAATTCCATACGGCGCTCGCGACGCTGATGGGCAATGCGACGCTCAGCGCGTGCCTCGAAGGGCTTGTCGCACGCTCGACGCTGATGTCGGCGCTGTACGAGTCGCACGGGCGCAGCCCGTGCTCGTGCGACGACCACGACGAGATCCTCGGTGCGCTGGAGGCCGGCGATCCGAAGCGGGCGGTGACGCTGATGGCGCACCACCTGCAGCATGTCGAACTGAAGATGCTGGACCGGCCCGCACAAGGGCAGGTCGATTTGCGCGAAGTGTTCGGCGGCGCCTGAGCGGCGACGCGAACCCGGCCACGCGCCACAAGAACGAGCGAAATGCAGGCCCGCGGCGTTTGCCGCGGGCCGCTGGTCCGACTCCGGGCGTCGATCCGGAGCGATATCGATGACGGTGGAGCGGCCGCGCGGCCGCGTCAAGGAGAAGTCATGGCTCAGTTCAGTGTGGCGCACGACAGCGCCTATCCGGCGGAAGAAGGCGGCGAGGGCGGCGACCCGACACTGCCGAAGGGTTACAGCGAACGTCTGTACAACGAAGATTTGGCACCCCTGAAAAACCAGACATGGGGTTCGTACAACATTTTCGCGTTCTGGATGTCGGACGTGCACAGCGTCGGCGGCTACGTGTTCGCGGGCAGCCTGTTCGCGCTCGGGCTGACGAGCTGGCAGGTGCTGATCGCGCTGATCGTCGGGATCGGCTTCGTGAACCTGCTGTGCAACCTGATCGCGCGGCCGAGCCAGCAGATCGGCGTGCCGTATCCGGTCGCATGCCGCGCGACGTTCGGCGTGCTCGGCGCGAACGTGCCGGCCGTGATCCGCGGGCTGATCGCGATCGCGTGGTATGGGATCCAGACCTATCTCGCATCGAGCGCGCTCGTGATCGTCGTGCTGAAATTCTTCCCGCAATGGTTGCCTTACGCGGACGTGCATCGCTACGGCTTCCTCGGGCTGTCGGCGGTCGGCTGGGCCGGCTTCATGATGCTGTGGGTGCTCCAGGCGTTGGTGTTCTGGAACGGGATGGAGACGATCAAGAAGTTCATCGACTTCGCGGGGCCGGCCGTCTACGTCGTGATGTTCATCCTCGCCGGCTACATGGTGTGGCGCGCGGGCTGGCGCAACATCGGCATCAACCTCGGCGGCGTGAAGTACCACGGCGCGGAAGTGATTCCGGTGATGATCACGGCGGTGTCGCTGGTCGTGTCGTACTTCTCCGGGCCGATGCTGAACTTCGGCGATTTCTCGCGCTACTGCCGCTCGTTCGGCGAAGTGAAGCGCGGCAATTTCTGGGGGCTGCCGGTCAACTTCCTCGCGTTCTCGCTCGTCACGGTGATCACGACGGCCGCGACGCTGCCGGTGTTCGGTGAACTCATCACCGACCCCGTCGAGACGGTCGGCCGCATCGACCATCCGACCGCGGTGATCCTCGGTGCGCTGACCTTCACGATCGCGACGATCGGCATCAACATCGTCGCGAACTTCGTGTCGCCCGCGTTCGACTTCTCGAACGTCGCGCCGCGCCTGATCAGCTGGCGTGCGGGCGGGATGCTCGCGGCCGTCGCGTCGATCTTCATCACGCCGTGGAACCTGTTCAACAACCCGGCCGTGATCCACTACACGCTCGACGTGCTCGGCGCGTTCATCGGCCCGCTGTACGGCGTGCTGATCGCCGATTTCTACCTCGTCAAGCGCGGCCGGCTCGTGCGCGACGACCTGTACACGATGTCGGAAAGCGGCACGTACTGGTACACGGGCGGCGTGAACCGCCGCGCGCTGGCCGCGCTGTTGCCGGCCGCGGTGATCGCGATCGTCTGCGTGATGGTGCCGGGCTGGCAGGGCGTCGCGAACTTCTCGTGGTTCATCGGCGCGGGGCTCGGCTTCGTGTTCTACCGGCTGCTCGTGAGCGCGAAGGCCTGAGGAGCATGCGATGAAGATCCGACTGATCAATCCGAATACGACCCAGCGGATGACCGACGCGATGGGCCGCTGCGCGCGCGAGGTCGCGGCCGCCGGCACGGAGATCGTCGCGGTGAGCCCGCCGATGGGGCCGCCGTCGATCGAAGGGTATTACGACGAGGCGCTCGCGACGCCGGGGCTGCTCGCCGAGATCGTGCAGGGCGAGCGCGACGGCTGCGATGCGTACGTGATCGCGTGTTTCGGCGATCCGGGCCTGTACGCGGCGCGCGAGCTCGCGCGCGGGCCGGTGATCGGCATTGCCGAGGCCGCGATGCATGCGGCGAGCGTGCTCGCGCCGGGCTTCTCGGTCGTCACGACGCTCGCGCGTACCTGCGGGATGGCATGGCATCTCGCCGAGCGCTACGGGATGAAACGGTTCTGCCGCAACGTGCGCGCGACCGACGTCGCCGTGCTCGAGCTCGACCGGCCGGGCTCGGCCGCGCGCCGGATCATCGTCGACGAATGCCGGCGCGCGCTCGACGAGGACGGCGCCGACGCGATCGTGCTCGGTTGCGCGGGGATGGCCGAGTTCGCGCACGAGATCGAGCAGCAGATCGGCGCGCCGGTGGTCGAGGGCGTCACGGCGGCCGTCAAGTGGGCCGAGGCGCTCGTCGCGCTGCGCCTCGCGACCGCGAAGCGCGGCGACTACGCGCGCCCGCTGCCGAAGCGCTACGACGGCGCGTTTGCCCGCTTCAGCCCGCCGGACGGGGATCAGGCGGAACCGGTGCCGAATTTGCCGCAACCGCACATACACACCGTCTGACACGCACTATCTGCGCCGCTGTATGGGCGCGTATGGGCGTTTTCGCTACACTGGGCCGTCATCGCATCGGCTTGCGCAGCCGGCCTCCGGCACCCGCGCAGTCGATGCGAACCCATTATTTCAGCGAGCTTTCGCCGCACTTCGAACCATGTCACTCGATCCCAACTATCCTCGCGACCTGATCGGCTACGGCCGCCATCCCGTTCAGGCGAACTGGCCGGGGCGCGCCCGCGTCGCCGTGCAATTCGTGCTGAACTACGAGGAGGGCGGCGAGAACTGCGTGCTGCACGGCGATCCGGGCTCCGAGCAGTTCCTGTCGGAAATCGTCGGCGCCGCCGCGTATCCCGACCGCCACATGAGCATGGAGTCGATCTACGAGTACGGTTCGCGAGCCGGCGTGTGGCGCATCCTGCGCGAATTCGAGAAGCGCGGCATGCCGCTGACGGTATTCGGCGTCGGGATGGCGATCGAACGCCATCCTGAGCTTGCACGTGCCTTCGTCGAGCTGGGCCATGAAATCGCGTGCCACGGCTGGCGCTGGATTCACTACCAGAGCATGACGCCGGAACTCGAAGCGGAGCACATGCGCCTCGGGATGGAAGCGATCGAGCGCGTGACGGGCGAGCGCCCGCTCGGCTGGTACACCGGCCGCGACAGCCCCAATACGCACCGCCTGGTCGCGGAATATGGCGGCTTCCTGTACGACTCCGACAACTACGGCGACGACCTGCCGTTCTGGATGGACGTCGACGTGTCGGGCGGCAAGAAAACGCCGCAGCTGATCGTGCCGTACACGCTCGACACGAACGACATGCGCTTCGCGACGCCGCAGGGCTTCAACACCGGCGATCACTTCTTCGACTACCTGCGCGACGCATTCGACGTGCTGTACGCGGAAGGCGACGAAGCGCCGAAGATGCTGTCGATCGGCATGCACTGCCGGTTGCTCGGTCGGCCGGGCCGGTTCCGCGGGCTGCAGCGTTTCCTCGATCACATCGAGAAGCACGATCGCGTATGGGTGACGCGCCGTGTCGATATCGCGCGTCACTGGCGTGAACATCATCCGTATCAGCCCAATCATCGAAACGAAGGGAAAGCATGAAGGCGATGCGCTACACGTTGGAACAACTGAATACGATGGCGCCGAGCGCATTTGTCGCAGCACTGTCGGGGATTTTCGAACATTCACCGTGGGTGGCCGAAGTCGCCGCGGGCCAGCGGCCGTTCGCGAGCATCGACGCGCTGCACGAGACGATGTCGGGTGCGGTGGAAACGGCCGGCGAAGCGCGCCAGCTCGCGCTGATCAACGCTCACCCGGAGCTGGCCGGCAAGGCTGCCGTGCGCGGCGAGCTGACCGCCGAGTCGACGCGCGAGCAGAGCGGCGCGGGCCTCGACCAGTGCACGCAGGAAGAGTTCGACAAGCTGCTGACGCTGAACCGCACGTATCGCGAGAAGTTCGGCTTCCCGTTCATCCTCGCGGTGCGCGGCTATGACCGGCACGGCATCATCGCGAACTTCGAGTCGCGCGTGAATCACTCGCGCACCGAGGAACTGCGGGCGAGCCTCGACCAGATCTACCGGATCGCGCGCTTCCGCCTCGACGACCTGATCGACGCCTGACATCGCAATACGGCCTGCTGCGTCGCAGCGGCCCGATCGCCTCACTGAAACAAGGAAACATCATGGCTGTTCCGCTTCTCGATCCCAACGCACCCGACTTCACGCGGCGCTACGTGAACCTGGCCGACCCGCGTCTCGGTGCGCAGGCGCTCGAAGCCAGCGACGATTTCTTCGCGCCGAAGGACCGGATGCTGAACCCCGAGCCGGCCGTGTTCATCCCCGGCAAGTACGACGACCACGGCAAGTGGATGGACGGCTGGGAAACGCGCCGCAAGCGCATGACGGGCTACGACTGGTGCATCGTCAAGCTCGCGCGCCCCGGCGTGATCAAGGGCTTCGACATCGACACGAGCCACTTCACCGGCAACTTCCCGCCGGCTGCATCGATCGAGGCCGCGTTCGTGGCCGACGGCGCACCGACGCACGCGACCGAGTGGGTCGAGATCGTCCCGTCGACGACGCTGCAGGGCAACAGCCATCATTACGTCGAAGCGAGCGATGCGCGCGCCTTCACGCACCTGCGCGTGAACATCTATCCGGATGGCGGCATCGCACGCCTGCGTGTGTACGGCCAGCCGCAACTCGACTGGGCCGGCGCGAGCGCGACCGAGCAGTTCGATCTCGCGGCGATGGAAAACGGCGGTTACGTGGTGGCCGCGAACAACCAGCACTTCGGCGTCGCGTCGAACCTGCTGCTGCCGGGCCGCGGCGTGAACATGGGCGACGGCTGGGAAACCCGTCGCCGCCGCGAACCGGGCAACGACTGGGCGATCATCGCGCTCGCGCAGCCGGGCGTGATCCGCAAGATCGAAGTCGATACCGCGTTCTTCAAGGGCAACTACCCGGATCGCTGCTCGATCCAGGCCGCGTACGTATCGGGCGGCACGGACAGCTCGCTGATCACGCAGTCGATGTTCTGGCCGGTGCTGCTCGGCGAACAGAAGCTGCAGATGGACAAGCAGCACTACTTCGAACAGGACATCGCGTCGCTCGGCCCCGTCACGCACGTGCGACTGAACATCATTCCGGACGGCGGCGTGTCGCGCCTGCGTCTGTGGGGGACGCTCGACAAATGAAGACGCTTGCCATCGAACCGCTGACCAAGGAAGCATTCGCGCCGTTCGGCGACGTGATCGAAACGAAAGGGGCGAAGCAGATCCCGATCAACCTCGGCACCACGATCCGCTTTCACGATCTCGCGACAGTCGACGTGACCGATGAAGGCGGCCGCACGCTCGTCAACCTGTTCCGCGGCCAGCCGCGCACGCTGCCGTTCGAAGTGAAGATGCTCGAGCGGCACCCGCTCGGCAGCCAGGCGTTCGTGCCGCTGAACGACCAGCCGTATCTCGTCGTCGTCGCGCCCGCGGGCGATCTCGATCCGGCGAAGATCCGCGCGTTCGTGACGAGCGGCTGGCAGGGTGTCAACTATGCGAAGGGCGTGTGGCATCACCCGCTGATCGCGCTCGGCGGCGTCAGCGACTTCATCGTCGTCGATCGCGGCGGTGACGGCCTGAACCTGAACGAGCAGGACCTGCAGGAATCGCTGTGGCTCACCGACGAGGCGCTGCACGCGCTGACGGCCTGAGTCGCCGGCGTTGCTGCCAGGGTCTGACGAAACCCGCGCATCATGCGCGGGTTTTTTTATGTGCGGCCGGTTCGGCGAGATTCAGGTCGCCGCGTTTTTGCGCGTGTCGCGCGCGCTGCCGGCGCCGCGACGCCGGTTCGCAATCGGTGCATGCTGCGCCATCAGCTCGGCGACCCAGTCGATGAACACGCGCAGCTTCGCGCTGACGTGCCGGTTCGGCGGGAACGCGATGTACATCGGCATCGGTTCGAGTTGCCATTGCTCGAACAGCGGCACCAGTTCGCCGCGGGTGCGGTGCGCGCCCGCCATGTAGTCGGGCAGCCACAGAATGCCCAGCCCGGCGAGGCCGGCCTCGAGGTACGCATTGCCGTCGTCGACCGCGAGCACGTAGCGTCCGCGCACGCTGACCTGCTCGCCGTCGCATGCCATCGCGAACGGCAGCGCCTTGCCGGTGCGCGCCCACAGAAAACCGACGATCCGGTGATGCGTATCCTCCAGCTCGTCCGGATGCGTCGGCGTGCCGGCGCGTGCGAGATAGGCCGGCGACGCATACACGCCGAGCCGCAGGTCGCCGACGCGCCGCGCGACCAGCGAGCGGTCGGTCGGCTCGCCGCCGCGCACGACGCAGTCGACGTTCTCGCCGATCACGTCCACCACGCGGTCGCTCACGCCCATGTCGAGCTGGATGTCCGGATAGCGTGCATGGAACGCCGGCAGGGCAGGGATCAGGATCAGGCGCGCGAACGGGCTCGGCACATCCACGCGCAGCCGCCCGCGGGGCGCCGCGGAAGCCGCGGACAGGCTCGTTTCGGCATCGTCCATGTCGGCCAGCAAGCGCACGACGCGGTCGTAGTACGCGGCGCCGTCCGCGGTGACGACGACCTTGCGCGTCGTGCGGTTGAACAGCTTCACGCGCAGCCGCGCTTCGAGCTGCTGCACGAGTTGCGTGACGGTGGTGCGGCTCATGTGCAGCGTCTCGGCCGCCTTCGTGAAACTGCCGGCTTCCACCACGCGGGCGAACGCCTGCATTGCGTCGAATCGATCCATCGGGTCAGGGCTCCGCGTCGGTCGGAATTGTTTGGTGCGTGCAAACAGTGTTGGACAGGGTTGCCGGTTTATTCGCCGCGCAACGATCCTTAAAGTGCCTTCATCGTTGATGCCGGGGCGGCTTCGCCCCACCAACCGAAGGAGGTAGGGAATGGTAAAGCGTAGCGTGGTTTTCCCGCCCGGTCGCCAGGCACTGTACGACCGCAACCGCTATTCGCCGGCCGTGCGCTCGAACGGCTTCCTGTTCGTGTCCGGGCAGGTCGGCAGCCGCGAGGACGGCTCGCCGGAGCCGGAACTGGGTGCCCAGGTCCGCCGTGCGTTCGACAACCTGAACGCGGTGCTGCGCGCGGCCGGCTGCACGTTCGACGACGTCGTCGACGTGACGGTGTTCCTCGTCGATCCCGAGGCGACGTTCGAGCGGATCTGGGAGATCGTTCCTGACTATTGGGGCGACGCGCCGCATCCGACGCTGACCGCCGTCGGCGTGACCTGGCTGTATGGGTTCCAGTTCGAGATCAAGGTGATCGCTCGGCTGCCGGAGACGGTCGACGGGTGAGCAGGGCGCCGTGGTTCGTGGTGGTGCGCGTCACGGCGCGGCCGGCGGCTCCTGTTCGTACGCACGATGCATCAGCGCGACGAACGACGATGCGTCAGGCAGCGTCGTCGCGCCGAGCCGGCGCACGGCAAGTATCACGTCGTGTTTACGGAGCGCATCCTGGACGATCCTCATACCGCGCGTTGTGCGACCGGCTCGCAGATGAACGCGTTGCGACGATGCGCGCGTCGTGGTGGCGTCTGCGCGTGCTATCGTGCTCGCATCTCCACCGCGCGATGCCCGGTTCCGGGCATGTTCCTCCGATGAGCCAACCTGAAAACGACCTGGCAGTCCTGCTGAGCACGATGCAGCCCGAACTGCATCCGGGCGCGTTCGCCTTCGTATCGTTGCCGACCGATGCGGACGTATCGTTATCCGAAGTGATCGCAACGTTTCGCGAAGCGGAAGGACTGACGGTCGTGGTCGAAGAGGAGACGGCAGCGCGTCACGGCTGGCCCGTGCTGTTCCGCTCGGCCTGGATCACGCTGACCGTGCATTCCGACCTTGCGGCTGTCGGCCTCACGGCGGCGTTCGCGCGGGCGCTCGGCGCGGCCGGCATCAGTTGCAACGTGATGGCGGCTGCCTGCCACGACCACATCTTCGTGCCGTTCGACGACGGCCCGCGCGCGCTCGATGCGCTCGTCGCGCTCCAGCGCGACGCGATGCGCGGGGAGCGCTAGCAACGCATCTGCGACACGCAAAAAAACGGGCCCGTAACGGGCCCGCGAACGGAAAGGATTGCGCCGGAACACGACCTCCGGCGCACGGCGGCTTACTTGTTCGCGCCACCCTCGAACCACGCGGCGAGCTTCGTGCGCTCGTCGTCGGTCATGTGCGTGACGTTGCCGATCGGCATCGCCTTCAGGCGCACGGCCTGTTCATAGATACGCTGCGCGTTCTTCGACACTTCGTCCGGCGTGTCGAACATCACGCCCGCGGGCGCGCTGCCCATCAGCGTCGGCTTCGCCGAGTGGCACTCGACGCAGCGCTGCTGCAGGATCGGCATGATGTCGTTGATCACGACCTTCGGCGCGTTCGCGGCCTGCGCTTCAGGCGCGACCGGCTTCGGCGTCGTCCAGACCAGTGCACCGGCCAGCAGCGCGACGCCGCCGATCGGCAGGTACCACAGCTGCTTGCCGCGGTGGCGCATCACGAAGAACTGGCGAATCAGCGCGCCGGCCAGCATGATCAGCACGAGCACGACCCAGTTGAACTTGTTCGTGTAAGTCATCGCATAGTGGTTCGACAGCATCGCGAACACGACCGGCAGCGTGAAGTACGTGTTGTGCACCGAGCGCTGCTTGCCGCGCTTGCCGTAGATCGGGTTCGGCTCCTCGCCCTTGAGCATCTTGTCGACCATCTTGCGCTGGCCGGGGATGATCACGAAGAACACGTTCGCCGACATGATCGTCGCGAGCATGGCGCCGACGATCAGGTAGGCGGCACGACCCGCGAAGATGTGGCACGCGAGGTACGCGGCGGCAACCACGTAGATGCCGACGCAGATGCCGAGCACGCGGTCGTTGGTGCCGAGGATGCGGCACAGCGAGTCGTAGACGATCCAGCCGGCCGCGAGGAAGCCGAGTGCGGACGCGACGGCGACCACCGGGCCCATGTCGAGCACGCTCTTGTCGATCAGGTACGTGTTCGGTGCGAGCAGGTACAGCACGAAGAACAGCGAGAAGCCCGACAGCCAGGTCGTGTACGACGGCCACTTCGACCAGTGCAGGTCATCCGGCATTTCCGGCGGCGCGACCGTGTACTTCTGCATGTTGTAGAAGCCGCCGCCGTGGACGTGCCACAGCTCGCCGAACACACCGCGCTTGCGCTGGTTCGGGTCGGTCGGCGGTTTCAGGCTGTTGTCGAGCGCGACGAAATAGAACGACTCGCCGATCCACGCAATGGCGACGATGACGTGCAGCCATCGCAGCGCGAGGTTCAGCCAGTCGGTGATGAAGCCTTCCATGAAACTCCTCCAGACTCAAATCGTTTGTTTGATGCGGGCGCTGATTCGAATGTCAGCTGCCGCGATAGGTGCTGTACGACCACGGCGACACGAGCAGCGGCACGTGGTAGTGCGAGCCGGTGTCGGCGATGCCGAAGCGGAGCACGACGCGATCGACGAAACGGGGTTCGGGCACCTTCACGCCGAGCGACGCGAAGTAGTCGCCGGCATGGAACACGAGTTCGTATTCGCCGGCGGCGAGCGCGGCGCCTTCGAGCAGGGGTGCGTCGCAGCGGCCGTCGCTATTGGTCAGCACGGTCTTGATCGCGCGGCGCGATTCGCCGTCCAGCGCGTAGAGGTCCACCTTGATTGCAGCGCCGGGACGGCCGTGCGCCGTATCGAGTACGTGGGTAGTGAGCTTTCCCATTCGCAATTGTCCTTGTGTGAATGCGAGGTTCGGCGGCGACTCGATCCATTGACTGTGCGGCGGATCGAGGCTCCACGTCACGTGGCTACATACCCGTCGGCGAGATTGAAGCGAGCGCCGTGCAGGCATTGTAAAAAGGTTCCCCGCGCAAATACGGGCGCGATATCAAAGATAATGCGCCGCGCATGAGCGGCTGTCGACGGCACGCCGGAGACGGCTTCCGGCTGGCTTCCGGCGGGCATTTCGGGCCGCCGGCGGGGCGCTGCGCGGCGTACCATATCGAATCCGTGAAACGCGGTATTCCGGATCGCGCATTGTGTGCGGCGCGCGCTTGGGCGATCCTCCCGCCGTGCGCGTCGGCCTTGTGGCCCGCGCGTACCCCGAAGACGGCGAGCACGCCGGGTAACCGGGCCAGGGCGTTCGAACGGACGCAGGCACCGGAACGTGCCGCGATTCAGCGTTCGAACGGCTGTGTGACCGCTCCCAGGATCCGCCCCTGGGCGCAGACCGACGCGGAGAACGCATGAACCTCGAGCAGCACGCTGGCGCACGCGCGCCGAACCCCTCCTCATCCCGCCCGACAACCCTGCTGGTCAAGCACGCCGACGTGCTCGTGACCATGGACGACACGCGCCGCGAGCTGCGCGACGCGGGGCTCTACATCGAAGACAACCGGATCGTCGCGGTCGGCCCGACCGCCGAGCTGCCCGAGACGGCCGACGAAGTGCTCGACCTGCGCGGCCACCTCGTGATCCCGGGGCTCGTGAACACGCATCACCACATGTACCAGAGCCTCACGCGCGCGGTGCCCGAGGCGCAGAACGCCGAGCTGTTCGGCTGGCTCACGAACCTGTACAAGATCTGGGCGCACCTGACGCCCGAGATGATCGAGGTGTCGACGCTCACCGCGATGGCCGAACTGCTGCAGTCGGGCTGCACGACGTCGAGCGATCATCTGTACATCTACCCGAACGGCAGCCGCCTCGACGACAGCATCGGCGCCGCGCAGCGGATCGGCATGCGTTTTCACGCGAGCCGCGGTGCGATGAGCGTCGGCCAGCGCGACGGCGGGCTGCCGCCCGATTCGGTCGTCGAGCGCGAGCCGGACATCCTGCGCGACACGCAGCGCCTGATCGAGACCTATCACGACGAAGGCCGCTACGCGATGCTGCGCGTGGTCGTCGCGCCGTGCTCGCCGTTCTCGGTGAGCCGCGACCTGATGCGCGACGCGGCCGTGCTCGCGCGCGAATACGGCGTGTCGCTGCACACGCACCTCGCGGAGAACGTCAACGACATCGCGTACAGCCGCGAGAAGTTCGGGATGACGCCGGCCGAATATGCGGAAGATCTGGGTTGGGTCGGCCACGACGTGTGGCATGCGCACTGCGTGCAGCTCGACGATGCGGGGATCAGCCTGTTCGCGCGCACCGGCACGGGCGTCGCGCACTGTCCATGCTCGAACATGCGGCTCGCGTCGGGTATCGCGCCGGTGAAGAAGATGCGTCTGGCGGGCGTGCCGGTCGGCCTCGGCGTCGACGGCTCCGCGTCGAACGACGGCGCGCAGATGGTCGCGGAAGTGCGGCAGGCGCTGCTGTTGCAGCGGGTCGGTTTCGGGCCCGATGCGATGACCGCGCGCGAAGCGCTCGAGATCGCGACGCTCGGCGGCGCGAAGGTGCTGAACCGCGACGACATCGGCGCGCTGAAGCCCGGCATGGCCGCGGACTTCGCCGCATTCGACCTGCGCCAGCCGCTGTTCGCGGGCGCGCTGCACGATCCGGTCGCGGCGCTCGTGTTCTGCGCGCCGTCGCAGACGGCGTACACGGTCGTGAACGGGAAGGTGGTGGTACGGGAAGGGCGTCTGGCGACGCTCGACCTGCCGCCCGTCATCGCACGTCACAACGCGCTCGCGCAGGCACTGGTCGAGGCATCGCGCTGACGGAAGGCCGAGGCGCCATCCGGCGGCCGCGTTGCCGCCGGGGCAAGCCGCCGGCTGTCGCCGCGCCGAAACGGCGCGGGCGGTGCGCGCCGTTACGCCTCGATCAGCGTGCGGGTGGCTTCGGCGACGAGGCTGCGCAGCCAGCGCACTTCGTCGGAGTAATGGCAGCGCTCGTGCCACAGCTGGTAGTACTGCATCGGCGGGAAGTCGAGCGGCGCCGGCACGACCGACAGCGGCAGGAACTTCGCGTAGTGATCGGCGAACAGGCGCGTCGTCGTGAAGATCAGGTCGGACTTCACGAGCACGTACGGTGCGAGGTTGAAGTACGGCAGCGTGACGACCACGTGGCGCTTGAGCCGTTCGCGCGCGAGATGCACGTCGATCGCGCCGCGCTGTCCGACCGAGTACGGCGTCGGCGCGAGATGCGGTGCGTTCAGGTACTGGTCGAGCGTGAGCCCGCCGCGCTTCGCGAACGGGTGCGTGTTGCTCATCAGGCAGACGATTTCATCGACGAACAGGTTTGACAGGTGCAGCTGCTCGGGCGGTTCGGGCCAGTTGCCGACGACGATGTCGAGCTTGCCGTCCTCCAGCGCGAGCTCGTAGTCGAACGCGGGGCCGAGCGAATGGAACTCGAGCGTCGCGTTCGGCGCGGCCTGGCGGAAGCGCTCGACCACGGTCGGCACGAACAGCACGTTCAGGTAGTCGGGACAGCCGATCCGGTAGCAGCGGATCGACGTGGCCGGGTCGAAATTGTGCTGCTGGAACTTGATGCGCTCGATTTCACGCAGCGCGTTCTGCACGGGCTCGAGCAGGCGCAGCCCGTATTCGGTCGGCACCATGCCGGATTTGCCGCGCACCAGCAGCGGATCGCCGGTGATGTCGCGCAGGCGCCGCAGCGCGGCGCTGATCGCCGGTTGCGACTGGTTCAGTTTGACGGCCGCGCGCGTGACGCTGCGCTCCATCAACAAGGTGTGCAAGACGCGCAAGAGGTACGTGTCGATCGCCTCGCGTTGCTGACTCATGTTATCTCCGGTTTATATGGCTGGGCTGATCGAGGGGTGGGGTGGGTATATTGTTTTTAATATGAACGAAAATCAGCGTCAAGAGATGGATACCCGCAGGTACCCGCCGGCCGGGCCGCGGCAAGGGGCCTGAACGGGGCGGATTGCGGTGCGCGCGGCGCCGCGCGGAAAGCGCGTTGCACGGATCCGGTCAGCGGCGCGGCGTGTGATGCAGGGGGCGCGTCAGTCGTCGATGCGCATGCCGACCTTCAGCGTGACCTGCCAGTGCACGACCTGATCGCCTTCGATATGGCCGCGCGTTTCGGTCACCTGGAACCAGTGCAGGTTGTGCAGCGTCTTGCCGGCTTTCGAGATCGCGTTGCGGATGGCGTCGTCGCTCGATTGCTTCGACGAACCGGTCAGCTCGATCATCTTGTACACGTGGTCGCTCATGATGTGCTCCCTGGGATGTCGGTATGGATGGCCGGCGCAAACCGTGGTCCCGAAGCGGCGCCGCGCGTGCCCGGCTTCTTGAGTGATAGGTATGATGGGCGGCAAGTTCAACCCATATCGGAGACGAGGAGCATCGTGGAAGTCGGATTTTGCGGACCGGGATTGATGGGCGCGCCGATGATTCGGCATTTGCTGGCGGCAGGGCATCGGGTCAGCGTGTGGAATCGCTCGCGCGACAAGGCCGAGGCGCTCGTGAAGGACGGCGCGCAGGTGCTCGGCACGCCGCGCGAACTGGCGGAGCGCGTCGAGACGGTATTCGTGTGCGTGCTCGACGGCCGCGCGGTAGGCGATGTCGTGTTCGGCGAGCACGGCCTGCTCTCCGGCGATGCGCCCGCGCGTCGCCTGCAGCGCATCGTCGATCATTCGAGCATTCCGCCCGCCGCCACGCGTGATTACGCGGCGCGTGCAGCGGCGCTCGGCGTCGGCTGGGTCGATGCGCCGGTGTCGGGCGGCGTGCCCGGCGCGCAGGCCGGCACGCTCGCGGTGATGGCCGGCGGCCGCGCGGCCGATCTCGACGCGGTGCGGCCGCTGATCGATACCTACGCGTCGCGGATCACGCACATGGGCGACGCGGGCGCGGGACAGACGGCGAAGCTGTGCAACCAGGCGATCGTCACCGCGACGGTGACCGCGATCGCCGAGGCCGTCGGGCTGGCGCAGGCGAGCGGCATCGATGCCGCGCGGCTGGCCGAAGCGCTGGCTGGCGGCTGGGCCGATTCGGTGCTGCTGCAGACGTTCGTGCCGCGCATGACGTCGGGCGGTCATGCTCCGATCGGCGCGCTCGGCACGTTCCAGAAGGACGTCGATGCGATCGCCGACGCGGCGCGCGACACGGGCGCCGTGATGCCGGTATCGGCCACCGTGCAGCAGGTGTTGCGGCTCGGCGCCGCGCAAGGGCTCGCCGGTGCCGATTTCGCCGCATTCATCGACATCGTGCGACCCGGCAACGGGCGTCAGCAGGCGTCGTGACGGGCAAGCGGAGCGTGTGAATGGCAGATGGGCCGCCCGGAGGCGGCCCATCGAATGGCAGGGTGATCAGCCGAGGGAGCGTGGTGTCGTGTCGCCGGCGTTCTGGCGACCGAGCCCGCCGCGCAGGCTCGCTTTCGTGCCTGCACCAAACTCGGGCAGGATGCGCGCACGCGCACGGCTGGCGAACACGAGGAAGCCGAAGCCGTTTGCTTCATACCAGTATCCGCCGTTCTCGAGGCCGTCCAGCGGCTGCTCGAGCGCGTTGGCGATCGATTCGATGCAGCGCTTGCGGAGTTCGGCGATGGCGGGATAAGGCGGCTGGGCGCCGCGCACGCTGCACAGGAGCACGTCGAGACCGGGCAGCACATGTGCGTACAGGACGGGTTCGTCCTGCGCACGGGCGCGGGCAATCTTGGTGTCGAGCTGGGCAAACGGTTTCGAGTGGCGCAATACCGCGAGGAATGACTCCTGGCCATCCTGCTGGGCACGCCGACGTTTTTTCGGGAAGGACATAAACACTCGCCTCAAAAACAATTGCAAGAAATGCGGCACTTTCATGCGACCCACTCCCGGCTATGTACGCCGCATGTCGATCCTTTATAGCACACGAAAATGCTGCCTTCGTGCAGTACGACGATCAATGTCTCCCGTCGACCTGCTCGCCATGATCGACACAGCCAGCGTCTTGGCGCCCGTACTGTCGTTTAGTCTCCATCATAGACCTGCTTTCCTCGCGCGTGCATTCGCCCGTCACAAAAAAGTGAGATAGGCCGCATGCGGCGGTGCATCGCACACGCAATAAAAAGGCCCGCACGGGGCGGGCCTGGCTGGCGGGGCGCTGGGCGATCAGCGCTGCTTCAGCGAATCGCGGATCTCACGCAGCAGCACCGTATCTTCCGGCGTCGCGGCCGGTGCGGCTTCCTCCGGCTTGCGCAGCTTGTTGATGAATTTCACCATCAGGAAAATGATGAACGCGAGGATGACGAAATTGATCGCCACCGTGATGAACGAGCCGTAGCCGAACGCGGCGACACCCGCGGCCTGCAGGTCCTTGAACGAATCGGGATTACCCTTGAACGTCGGGGGGATGGTGCCGAGCAGAACGAACTTGTTCGAGAAATCCAGGCCGCCGGTCAGCACGCCGATGACCGGCATGATGAGGTCTTTCACGACCGAGTCGACGATCTTCGAGAACGCGCCGCCGATGATCACGCCGACGGCGAGATCCATGACGTTGCCCTTGACGGCGAACTCCTTGAATTCCTTGATGATGCTCATGAGCGGCTTTCTCCTGTTTGGGGCGAGGGGAGGCGTGCCGCGACGCGCGGGGATGCAGAGCGTCGAATGAGGGTCGGTGGCACGCCGATGGCCGCATGATAGCGAACGCTCCCCATTGCCGGTAGTCCATCTTGAAATGATTGACAAATCCGCGCGTCGGCGCGGCCGGCCCTGCAGGGGAGCGTGGCGTGCATTGCAGCGCGTCGCGGGTGCGTCGACGCGCTGCGCAGCGTCAGGTGTTGTCGTCGGTCCAGCCGTCGTCGTTGCTGCCGAGATCCATGCCGCCGCCGTTGCCGTCGCTCCAGTTCGAACTGTCGCCGCGGCCGAGGTCGAAGCCCGGGTCGTTCTCCTGCCGGCGGCGCTCGCCGTCGACGATCACGTCGCGTTCGACCACGCGCTCGCGACCGCCGGACATCGCCTCGCCGAGCAGCACACCGGTCAGCAACCCGCCCATGCCGCCACCGAAACCGCCGCCGCCTTGCTGGATCACCACCGGCGGTTGCTGTTGCGGGTAGGGCTGCTGCGGATACGGCTGGCCTTGCGTGCCCGTCATGCGATCGGCTTCCTGTGCATACACGGAGCCGCTGCCGTTCGCCGGTGCCGCAGGTTGCGCGGCCGGGTCGGGACGGCCTTCGACGCGTGCCTTCACGCTCGCATGTCGCTGTTCGAGTTCGTCGACGCGATACGGCGGCACCGGATTCTTGCCGTTCGACAGCGACTCGACGAGCGTGCGCGCATCGGTCTCGATCGCCTCGAGTTCGCCCGTGAGCGCCGCGGCGCCGGGCGCCGTCGACAGCTTCGCGTCGAGCTTCAGCGGGCGGATGTCGTTCAGCACGTCGGTGGCGCGCTTGAGCTGCGTGCGGCGTTCGTCGTCGGCGCGGCTGTCGTCGGCCGTGCGCGCACGCCGCAGCGTCCAGCGCAGCACCAGCGCGATCACCGCGACGATCAGCCCGAGGCCGATCCACATGCCGGTCGACGGGCCGTGCTTTTCGGCCGGCGCGACGGCGGGCGCGAGCCCCGGCTGCAGCGTCCCTGCCTGCGTAACCGACGGCACGTTGCCGCTCACGCGCGCGGCGTCGGCGCGGATGCGCGACTCGGTCTGCGCGAAGCGCGATGCGTCGGTGAACTTGAGTTGCGGATCGAGCGACTTCGCGCGCTGCAGCTGCTCGAGTGCGTCGGACGCGCGGCCTTCGCGGTCGAGCACCTGTGCGTACAGGTAGCGCGCATGCGCGTTGTTCGGATGGGCGTCGATGACTTGCGACAGCTGCGTGTCGGCTTGCTGCCAGTTGCGTTGCGCGATCGATTGCTCGACCTGCTGCAGCGACGGGACCGCAAACGCGGCGGACGACAGCACCATCAGCGAGAGGCCGAGTGCGGCGAGAGATTTCTTCATGGTCGAACCGGGCGCAGGCGCCCGTCTCCTGACGATCGGTTCGCGCCGCGCCCGGGGCGGGCGGCGGCGCGGTTGCCCGCGGTGGCCGTTACTGCGCGGGCGTATCGAGCTGCTTCTTCAGCGCGGCGAGGCGATCCTCGACCGACGGGCCCTTGTTCAGCGCGGCGAGCTTGTCGTCGAGCGCCTTGCCGCTCGACGTGTCGGCCGAATTCAGGCGCGCGTCCGAGCGGGCGTTCTGCAGCGCGACCTTGTCCTCGAGCTTCTGGAAGTCCTCGGACAGGTTCTTGCCGCCGATGCCGCCCAAAGCGCTGGCCGCGACGTCCTTCGCCTGCGCGATTTCCTGCTTGGCCTGCAGGATGTTCGAGCGTGCATTCAGGTCGTTGCGGCGCTGACGCATGTCGGCGATCTGCCCCTTCAGCTTGTCGACCGACGGCTCGAGCGTCGTCAATTCTGCGGCGAGCGCGTCACGCTCGGCTTCCGCGTTCGACTGCGCGGCGAGCGCCTCGCGGGCGAGCGCTTCGTCACCGGATTGCAGCGCGCGCTTCGCGCCGTCCTCGTACTTCTTCACCTTGTCGTCGGCCGCATCGCGCTTGCTGCGCTGGGTCGCGACCTGTGCCTCGATCTCGATCAGCGAATTCTCGGCACGGCCGATGCTGTCGTCGAGCTCCCGCACGATCTGCCGTGCGTCGCGCGACGGATCCTGTACCGAATCGGCCGCATCGTTCAGCAGGCCTTTGATCGTGCGCGAAACAGAGTCGAAAAGCGACATGAAATCCTCCGTGGTTGAAAGGCGCCGCGTGAGAGCGGCAGTGCCCGCTGCGAGCCGGTTCCGACCCGCATGAGCCGGCGGATATTACACCACCGGTTCACTTAAATACGGCTTAAACGCGCGAGTTCAAGCGGCTTGCGCATCAGGATGTCGAACCTTTCGCGGTTGAAAGAAAGCCGGTGCGTGCGCGCGATATCGCGTGTCCATGATAGGCAGAGGATGCCGACAATACGTTCCTTAAATCACGGCATTGCGGGAATTTTTACAAAAAATCGCGAAGGCACCCGGTCGATTTCATTAAAATGCGCTGTCACGTCGCGGGAACGGATCGCCGCGCGGCGGGGTCTGTCGACGTGACAGCCGCATCACGCTGTATCCGCTCTGATTCATTCGCCTGCATTTCCGCATGCGTCCGAGGGTGCCACGACCGCCCGCCATTCCGACATGCCAATTATCAAACGACCGCCTTCTTCTTCCGACAGGAACGAACCCCACTACACGCTGCGCCGTTCGCCGTCCGGAGCCTATTACCCCGATGACGACGATCGCGACGACGACCGCCGCACCCAGCGCAGCGGCGGCGGAGGGCGCGGCCGCTCGTTCGGCTCGCGCGTCATGCTGTGGTTCGCCGGCCTCATCGCGACGCTGGCGATCGTCGGCGCGCTGATCGTCGGCTACGCGCTGGTCGTGATGGCGCCGCAACTGCCGTCGCTCGACGCGCTGACCAACTACCAGCCGAAAGTGCCGCTGCGCGTGTTCACGGCCGATCATGTGCTGATCGGCGAATTCGGCGAGGAGCGCCGCAGCCTCGTGCGCTTCCAGGACATTCCGGACGTGATGAAGAAGGCCGTGCTCGCGATCGAGGACTACCGCTTCTACGAACACGGCGGCGTCGACTTCGTCGGCATCCTGCGCGCGGGTGTCGCCGACCTGATGCACGGCGGCGCGCGCCAGGGCGCGAGCACGATCACGATGCAGGTCGCGCGCAACTTCTTCCTGTCGAGCGAGAAGACCTACACGCGCAAGATCTACGAAATGCTGCTCGCGTACAAGATCGAGAAGGCCCTGACGAAGGACCAGATTCTCGAGCTGTACATGAACCAGATCTATCTCGGCCAGCGCTCGTACGGCTTCGCGGCCGCCGCGCGCGTGTATTTCGGCAAGGACCTGAAGGACATCACGCTCGCGGAAGCGGCGATGCTCGCGGGGCTGCCGAAGGCGCCGTCCGCGTATAACCCGGTCGTCAATCCGAAGCGCGCGAAGGTGCGCCAGGAATACATCCTGAAGCGCATGCTCGAGGTCGGCTACATCACGCAGCCGCAGTACGACGCGGCCGTGAAGGAAGAGATCCACGTGCGCACGCCGGGCAACCAGTACGCGGTGCACGGCGAGTACGTCGCCGAGATGGTGCGGCAGATGATGTACCAGCAGTACAAGGACGAAACCTATACGCGCGGGCTGACCGTCACGACGACGATCAACTCGTCCGACCAGGAAGCCGCGTACCAGGCCGTGCGTCGCGGCATTCTCGACTACGAGCGCCGCCACGGCTATCGCGGGCCGGAGGCGTCGATCAAGCTGCCCGCGGCCGGCGACGATCGCGACGAGGCGGTCGACGACGCGCTCGCCGATCATCCGGACAACGGCGACCTGCAGTCGGCGGTCGTGCTGTCGGCATCGCCGAACGCGGTCGAGGTGCAGTTCGTCGGCGGCGCGACCACGACGATCGGCCCGGCCGGGCTGCGCTTCGTGGCGGGTGCGCTCAGCCCCCGCGCGAACGACACGCTGCGCATCAAGCCGGGCTCGGTCGTGCGCGTGCTGAAGGACGGCAAGACGGGCTGGCAGGTCGTGCAGCTGCCGCAGGTCGAAGGCGCGCTCGTCGCGATCGCGCCGCAGGATGGCGCGATCCGCTCGCTCGTCGGCGGCTTCGACTTCAACAAGAGCAAGTTCAACCACGTGACGCAGGCCTGGCGGCAGCCGGGCTCGTCGTTCAAGCCGTTCATCTATTCGGCGTCGCTCGACAAGGGGCTCGGGCCGGCGACGATGATCAACGACGCGCCGCTGTACTTCCCGCCGAGCGTCCCGGGCGGCACCGCCTGGGAGCCGAAGGACGACGACCAGCCGGACGGCCCGATGACGATGCGCACCGGCCTGCAGCGTTCGAAGAACCTCGTGTCGATCCGGATCCTCGCATCGATCGGCACGCAGTATGCGCAGCAGTACGTGACGCAGCGCTTCGGCTTCGATCCCGCGAAGACGCCGCCTTACCTGCCGATGGCGCTCGGCGCGGGCCTCGTGACGCCGCTGCAGCTCGCGACCGGCTATGCGGTGTTCGCGAACGGCGGCTACAAGGTCGATCCGTACCTGATCGCCGAAGTCGACGACGCACGCGGCCAGCCGCTGCAGAAGTCGCAGCCGGTGCTCGCGGGCAGCACGGCGCCGCGCACGATCGAAGGCCGCAACGCGTACGTGATGAACAGCCTGCTGCACTCGGTCGCGACGGCCGGCACGGGCGCGGGCACCAACGCACTGGGCCGCAGTGACCTGCAGGGCAAGACGGGTACGACGAACGACGCGAAGGACGGCTGGTTCGCCGGCTACCAGCAATCGCTCGTCGCGGTCGCGTGGATGGGCTTCGACCAGCCGAAGAGCCTCGGCAGTCGTGAGTTCGGCGCGCAGCTCGCCTTGCCGATCTGGGTGAACTACATGCGCACCGCGCTGAACGGCGTGCCCGAGCAGCAGATGCCGATGCCGGACGGCCTGACGTCGATCGACGGCGAGCTGTACTACGCCGATCGCACGCCGGGCAATGGCTTCGTCGCCAACGTCGACATCAACCCGGCCGAGAATTCGATCAGCGCGAACGATGCGCTCGGCTCGGCCGGCGCGGCGGGGCTTGCGCCGCCGCCCGTCACGCCGCAGGAGAAGCAGCAGATCATGGACATGTTCGAGAACAAGTAAGCGGCACGCTGCGGTTCCGGCATGCGACGGGCGCCTTCGGGCGCCCGTTTTTTTGCGCATGGCCGGCAGACGGAGAAGGGTGAATCAGAACGATGCGCAGGCCGGCACGACCGTCATGCCGACCGATTGCTGGTGAAATCGCTGCATGTACGCTTGCCGGATCGCGACGAGCCGCGCACGTGTCTCGGGCGTATCGCCGGCGATGATACGGATCACGAAGCTGTCTTCGCGCGTGATCCCGCCGCTTGTCTGGTCGCGCCACTGGCCGTGTGTGTCCCAGTAGGTGAGGCCGTCGGGGAACCGTGGTGTGACCGTGTCGGCGAGGAATGCCGCGCGCTCCGCATCGGTGACGGGGCCGCGCCCCATGATGTCGCGCCCGAACAGCAGGTCGGCCTGCAACATGCGGTTTTCGCCGGGCTGCGTGCAGGCCGGCGGTGCGTCGACGACGGGCGACGGCGGTGCCGCGCAACCGGCGAGCAGGGCGATCGCCATGACGCATGCGGCCAGCGGCCGCATCTGCCCATTTCGTGACGATCGACCTCCGCGCGCGCAAAACGCTGCGCGCTCAACCACTTGCGTGCTTGTCCGGCGGGTTATCAACAGGGCTGTCAACATAATCTGGGGATAACCCTAGGTTCGTCCACGTGCCCGATGTGGGGTCAGTGCTGCAGTTTCGCGTGCGCGAGATGCATGCCGAGTGTGGCGGGGTCGGTGTTGGTGCCCGATAGCAGCACGCCGACGCGCTTGCCCTGCAGCGTCTCGCGCAGCGGGCCGAGCAGGGCGGCCAGCGCAGCCGCGCACGCCGGTTCGACCGACAGTTTCAGCTGCGAGAACAGGAACAGCATCGCGGCCCGCAGCGCGTCGTCGGACACGGTGACGATGCGGTCGACGTGGCGCCGGCACAGCTGGTAGCTGTATTCCTCGGTATGCGGCGCCATCAGCGAATCGGCGATCGTCTGCATCGCGCTCATCTTGATCGTGTGATTCGCCGCGAAGCTGCGGCTCATCGCGTCGGCGCCTTCCGGCTCGACGCCGTACACGTGCACGCGCGGATTCGCGAGCCGCAACGCGGTCGCCATGCCGGCCGCGAGCCCGCCGCCGCCGATCGGCACGATCACCGCGTCGAGGTCGGGCGTCTGCGTCGCCCATTCGTAGCCGAGCGTCGCGGTGCCGAGGATCGTGTGATAGCCGTTGAACGGATGGATGAAGAAGCGGCCTTCCTCGGCCTCGATTCGCCGGACCAGATCGAATGCCTGCGATGCGCTGCCGGCCAGCACGACTTCCGCGCGGTACTGCTTGCACTGCGCGATGCGCGACGGGCTGGCGGTATGGAACATCACGACCTTGGCGCTGCTGCCGAGCCGCATCGCCGCGTACGCGACGGCCGCCGCGTGATTGCCGGCCGACACGCAGGTGACGCCGGCGTTCTTGCGCGCCTCGTCGAGCGCGAGCAGGTGCGTGAATGCGCCGCGCGCCTTGAAGCTGCCGCTGACCTGCAGCAACTCGAACTTGAAGTTGACGTGCGTGCCTTCCAGCGATGGCAGGTCGGCGCGTTCGAACACGGGCGTGCGCGCGACCCACGGCGACAGCGCGAAATGCTGCGCGGCGATTTCGTCGAGCGTCGGGATCGGCTCGCCGTCGATCGTCGTATGGGCAGTGCCCTGTTGTTCAGTCGACATGACGTGGCGGGGGGGCAGTCAGTGCGCGTCGACCGACATGCCGCGGATGAACTTGCGCAGGAACTGTTCGCAGCCGGCGAGCTGCGCGAGTTCGACATACTCGTTCGGCTTGTGCGCCTGCTCGATGTTGCCGGGCCCGCACACGACGCTCGGGATGCCCGCGCGTTCGAACAAACCGGCCTCGGTGCCGTACGCGACCTTGCGCTTGTCCTGGTCGGCCGTCAGCGCGCGCACGAGCTGCGTGATCGCGGCCTGTTCGGTGGCGTCGAGGCCGGGCGCCGCGGCGATCTTCGAGAACTCGATCGCGGCATTCGGATGCTCGCGCAGCATCTGCGGCAGCAGTGTTTCCCGTGCATACGCTTCGATGCGTGTGAAGATCTGCTCGGGATCGAGCGTCGGCAGGTTGCGGAACTCGAAGTCGAACCGGCATTCGGCCGGCACTGTGTTGATCGCGTTGCCGCCCTGGATCGTGCTCGTCTGCGCGGTCGTGAACGGCACGTCGTACAGTTCGTCGAACGGGCCTTCGGCGCGAAAGCGCTCGGCGATGTCGCGGATATGGCAGATGAGGCGCGCCGCATACTCGATCGCGTTCAGCCCCTTCGGCGTCAGCGACGAATGCGCCGCGTGGCCGCGCACGCAGCAACGGTATGCATTGATGCCCTTGTGCGCGATGATCGGCCGCATGCTGGTCGGCTCGCCGACGATGCAGCCGGACGGCTGCACGCCGCGCTTGACCAGATCCGCAATCATCAGCGGCGCGCCGGCGCAGCCGATTTCCTCGTCGTAGGACAGCGCGAAATGGATCGGCTTCGCGAGCTTCGTCGCCTGCATCTCGGGCAGCAGCGCGAGCGCGGCGCCGATGAAGCCCTTCATGTCGCAGGTGCCGCGGCCGTACAGGCGGCCGTCGCGGATTTCCGGCGCGAACGGGTTGCTGTCCCATTGCTGGCCGTCGACCGGTACGACGTCGGTATGCCCCGACAGCACGATGCCGCCGTTCGTCGAGCCGTCGTGCGCGGGCACGGTGGCGAACAGGTTCGCCCAGCCTTCACGCGGATCGTGCGTGATCGTCGATGCGATGCCTTTCGCGGCGAGCGCGTCGCGCACCGTTTCGATCAGGCCGAGGTTCGGCACGCGGCTCGTCGTGTCCATCGACACCAGTTGCTTGATCCAGGGCAGGCTGACGAGCGACGCGTCGCCTTGGGGTGCGGCGGACGGCGCTGTCGCGTCGAGAGTGGACATGGCAAAACTCCGTCTGATGAATGGGAAAATCATACTCAAAAACGCGTCGGCCCGCCCGCGTCGGGCGCAGTGCGGTGCAGCAACGCCGCATCTGCCGGCAGCGCATCAGCGCACCGCGGCAGCTGCTCCCTGCTTGGGTCCGAGCGCACGCAGCGTTTCCTTGATCGTCGACACGCGGATCGCGAGATCGGGCGAGCGCGTCTCGATGCGCAGCTTGTCCTGGCCCGCGAGCTTGATGTGCCGGTGCTTCTGCACCATCTCGATGATCCGCATCGGATCGATCGGCGGATTCGGCTCGAACTGCAGCCCGATCGCCACCTCGCTCGCATCGATCTTCACGATGCCGAGCGGCTTCGCGGCGATCCGCAGCCGGTGCGTCTCGACGAGCGCGTGCGCCTGCGGCGGCAGCTTTCCGAAGCGGTCGATCAGCTCTTCCTGGATGCCGTCGATCGCGTCGCCGTGCTCGCAGTTCGCGAGACGCTTGTACAGCGACAGCCGCTCCTGCACGTCCGCGCAGTAGTCGGCCGGCAGGATCGCCGGCGCATGCAGGTTGATTTCCGTCGTCGCGGCGAGCGGGGCGGTGAGGTCGGGCTCCTTGCCGTTCTTCAGCGCCTTCACCGCGTCGTTCAGCATGTCCGTATAGAGCTGGAAGCCGATCTCGTGGATTTCGCCGGACTGCTTGTCGCCGAGCACTTCGCCGGTGCCGCGGATCTCGAGGTCGTGCATCGCGAGGTAGAAGCCCGAGCCGAGTTCCTCCATCTGCTGGATCGCTTCCAGCCGGCGCTGCGCCTGCTTGGTCAGCGCCTGCGGATCGTGGACCAGCAGGTACGCGTACGCCTGGTGGTGCGAGCGGCCGACGCGGCCCCGCAGCTGGTGAAGCTGCGCGAGGCCGAACTTGTCCGCGCGGTGCATGATGATCGTGTTCGCGCTCGGCACGTCGATGCCGGTCTCGATGATGGTCGTGCACAGCAGCACGTTCGCGCGCTGCGCGACGAAATCGCGCATCACCCGTTCGAGCTCGCGCTCGTGCATCTGGCCGTGCGCGATCACGATGCGTGCCTCGGGCACGAGTGCCTCGAGCATCGCCTTGCGGTTCTCGATCGTCTCGACCTCGTTGTGCAGGAAGTACACCTGGCCGCCGCGCTTCAGTTCGCGCAGCATCGCCTCGCGGATCACGCTTTCCTCCTCGCGGCGCACGAAGGTCTTGATCGCGAGCCGCTTCTGCGGCGCGGTGGCGATGACCGAGAAATCGCGCAGCCCTTCGAGCGCCATCCCGAGCGTGCGCGGGATCGGCGTCGCGGTGAGCGTCAGCACGTCGACTTCCGCGCGCAGCGCCTTCAGCGCTTCCTTCTGGCGCACGCCGAAGCGGTGTTCCTCGTCGATGATCACGAGGCCGAGGCGCTTGAACTGCACGTCCGACGACAGCAGCTTGTGCGTGCCGATCACGATGTCGACGCTGCCTTCGTTGATCTGCGCGATCGCGGCGTTGACTTCCTTCGTGGTCTTGAAGCGCGACAGCTCGACGATCCGCACCGGCCAGTCGGCGAAGCGGTCGGCGAAGGTCTGCGTGTGCTGCTCGGCGAGCAGCGTGGTCGGCGACAGCAGCGCGACCTGCTTGCCGCCCAGCACCGCGATGAACGCGGCGCGCAGCGCGACCTCGGTCTTGCCGAAACCGACGTCGCCGCACACGAGGCGGTCCATCGGCTTGCCGCTCGTCATGTCGCCGATCACGGCGGCGATGGCGGCTGCCTGGTCGGGCGTTTCCTCGAAGCCGAAGCTTTCCGCGAACTTCACGTAGTCGCGCGGATCGAGCGAGAACGCATGGCCTTCGCGGGCCGCGCGGCGCGCGTACAGGTTCAGCAGTTCGGCGGCCGTATCGCGGATCTGCTGCGCGGCCTTGCGCTTCGCGCGTTCCCACTGGCCGGAGCCGAGCGCGTGCAACGGCGCGCTGTCGGGATCGGCGCCGCTGTAGCGCGAGATCACGTGCAACTGCGCGACGGGCACGTAGAGCTTGCTGTCGCCCGAGTATTCGAGGTGCAGGAATTCGGTTTCGCCTTCGCCGAGATCCATCGACACGAGGCCCATGTAGCGGCCGATGCCGTGCTGTGCGTGGACGACCGGGTCGCCGACCTTCAGTTCCGACAGGTCGCGCACCATCGCATCGACGTTGCTGGCCTGTTCCTGCCGGCGGCGGCCCGCGCGGCGGCCGAGCGCGCCGTACAGTTCGGTTTCGGTGACGACCGCGTAGCCTTCGCCCGGCACCGCGAAGCCGTTCGCGAGCGGCGCGACGCCGAGCGCGAAGCGTGCGTCGCTCTCGAGCCAGCCGGCGAAGTGGTCGTTCGACGCGGGGCGCAGATGGTGTTCGGCGAGCAGTTGCAGGATCGTCTCGCGGCGGCCGGCCGATTCGACCGTCAGCAGCACACGCTTGCCCGACGATTCGACGAACGTGCGCAGCGACGCGAGCGGGTCGTCGGCATGGCGGTCGACGGTGAGCTCGGGCAGCGCCGTCGCCCAGCCGCCGGCCGGCTGCGCGGGCAGCACGACGCGGGCGAACGGTTTCGCGAACGCGAAGAAATCCTCGTCGGACAGGAACAGGCGCTGCGGTTCGAGGATCGGCCGCTCGCGATCGTGCGCGAGGAACGCATGGCGTTGCTTCGTGTCGGCCGTGAAGCGGCGGATCGACGCCTCGAGATCGCCGGTGAACACGAGGTGCGCATCCGGCGGCAGGTAGTGGAACAGCGTGGCGGTTTCGTCGAAGAACAGCGGCAGGTAGTACTCGATGCCGGCCGACGGCACGCCGTTGCCGATGTCCTTGTAGATCGGCGCGCGGCTCGGGTCGCCTTCGAAGGTCTCGCGCCAGCGGCTGCGGAAGGCCGTGCGTGCGGCTTCGTCGAACGGAAACTCGCGGCCGGGCAGGAGGCGCACGTCGCGTACCGGGTACAGGCTGCGCTGCGTGTCGGGATCGAACGCGCGGATCGAGTCGACCTGGTCGTCGAACAGGTCGATCCGGTACGGCAACGGTGAGCCCATCGGGTACAGGTCGATCAGCGAGCCGCGCACGCAATATTCGCCGGGCCGCACGACCTGGCTCACGTGCTCGTAGCCGGCCAGCGTGAGCTGCGCCTTCAGTTTCGCCTCGTCGAGGCGCTCGCCCTGCGCGAATGCAAACGTGTACGCGGCCATGAACGACGCGGGCGGCATCCGGTACAGCGCGGTGGTCGCGGGCACGAGCAGGATGTCGCAGCGGCCTTCGCCGAGGTCGTGCAGCGTCGCCAGACGCTCGGAGACAAGATCCTGGTGCGGCGAGAACGTGTCGTACGGCAGCGTTTCCCAGTCCGGCAGCAGGCGTACGCGCGCGTCGGGCGAGAAATAGCGGATTTCCTGCGAGAGCCGCTGCGCGTCGACCGCGTTCGCGCAGATCACCGCGAGGAGCGGCACGTCCTGGCGGTTGTCGGCGAGATAACGGGCGATGGCGAGCGCGTCGGCGGAACCATGCGCGCCGTCGAAGGCGAAGCGCTGGCCGGGCTTGACGCGGGCAACGGGCGAGGCGGACGGGGTAGAAGCGTTATCTGGCATAGGGACGACAGGGGTGGCGTGCACGGGCGCATCGCGGTGCGCCGGTCGAGACGAAAGACCTATTATAAAATCCGCTTCTCGATTTCATCTTTCCGGCGTTTCCCTTCGTGACTCCCCGACTTTTCGCCCTGATCCCCTGTGCCGGCACCGGCAGCCGTTCCGGCTCGGCCGTGCCGAAGCAATACCGCACGCTGGCCGGCCGCGCGCTGCTGCATTACACGCTTGCCGCGTTCGACGCGTGCAGCGAATTCGCGCAGACGCTCGTCGTCCTCGCGCCCGACGATTCCCACTTCGATGCGCGCCGTTTCGCGGGCGTGCGCTTCGCGGTGCGCCGCTGCGGCGGCGGCTCGCGCCAGGCGTCGGTGCTGAACGGGCTGCTCGAACTGGCCGAATTCGGCGCGACCGACCACGACTGGGTGCTGGTGCACGACGCCGCGCGCCCGGGTATCACGCCGGAGCTGATTCGCACGCTCGTTGCGACGCTGAAGGACGATCCGGTCGGCGGCATCGTCGCGCTGCCGGTGGCCGATACGCTCAAGCGCGTGCCGGCCGGCAGCGACGCGATCGCGCGCACCGAATCGCGCGACGCGCTGTGGCAGGCGCAGACGCCGCAGATGTTCCGCATCGGCATGCTGCGCGAGGCGATCCTGCGCGCACAGCGCGAAGGGCACGACCTGACCGACGAGGCGAGTGCGATCGAATGGGCCGGCCATACGCCGCGCGTCGTGCAGGGCAGCCTGCGCAATTTCAAGGTCACGTACCCGGAAGATTTCGCGCTCGCGGAAGCGATCCTCGCGCGCTCCACGAACGCTTCCTGACTTTCACCCCCTCACAATCGGAATACGCATGGATTTCAGAATCGGACAAGGCTACGACGTGCACCAGCTCGTCGAGGGGCGCCCCCTCATCATCGGCGGCGTGACGATTCCGTACGAACGCGGCCTGCTCGGCCACTCGGACGCGGACGTGCTGCTGCACGCGATCACCGACGCGCTGTTCGGCGCGGCGGCGCTCGGCGACATCGGCCGCCACTTCTCCGACACGGACGCGGCGTTCAAGGGCGCCGACAGCCGCGTGCTGCTGCGCGAGTGCGCCGCACGCATCAAGGCGGCCGGTTTCACGATCCAGAACGTCGACAGCACCGTGATCGCCCAGGCGCCGAAGCTGGCGCCGCATATCGACGGGATGCGCGCGAACATCGCGGCCGATCTCGGGCTGCCGCTCGAGCGCGTGAACGTGAAGGCGAAGACCAACGAGAAGCTCGGCTATCTCGGCCGCGGCGAGGGGATCGAGGCGCAGGCCGCCGCGCTGCTGGTGAAGCAGGGCGGCTGACGCCGGGCTGCGGCGGCGCACGGTTCGCCCGTCGCGCTGCGCTGCCCTGCGGAATTGAAAAATGCCACGCGGATGCGTGGCATTTTCGTTTGCAGCGGCGACCCGGGCCGGCGCGACTGCCGCCGGGTGGGGCAACCGCTTATTCGCCTTCTGCGGCGATCACCTGCGCGGCGGCGTTGATCACCGACGCGATACGGCCGACGTCGCGCAGCTGCGTGACGGTCATTCCTTGTTCGTTCTTCAGCAGCGCATAGTGCGACTTCACGCAGAAGTGGCACTTGCCGACGATCGACGCGGCGAGCGCGTACATCTCGAACTTGCGCTTGTCGACGCCGCCGTGCGTCGCATACGCGCCCATCCGCAGCTCGGCGCGTTGCGTCTTCAGGTCGGCATCGTCGGCCATCTCGACATACGGATACCAGGTGTTGTTCATCCCCATCAGCGCGGCCGCCGTCAGCACGGCGTTCGTCTCTTCGGGCGACAGGACGCCGGCTTCGCGGATCGTCTTGATGAGCGCCGGGCTCTTCGCCGCGATGGCCGCCGCCAGCGCGACGCCGACCGCGTCGGTGCCTTCGAGCGACGAGCGCGAGATCGTGCCGTCAAGGTTCAGGCGGATGTCCTTCGCGTAGTCGGGAATACGTGCCTTAATCGAATCGATGAATTCCATTGATATCTCCTATGGGTTGGCCGTTAAAAAAGCCCGCAGGCAGAACGTGCGCCGCGGGCTTCGTGCATCGATGCGCTTACAGCGTTGCGCCGCCGACTGCACGGTTGCACGGGCACAGTTCGTCCGTTTGCAGGCCGTCCAGAATCCGCAGGACTTCTTCCGGGCTGCGGCCGACGTTCAGGTTGTTCACCGAAACGTGCTGGATCGTGTTGTCCGGATCGACGATGAACGTTGCACGCAGGGCCACGCCGGCTTCCTTGTCGCGCACGCCGAGCTGGTCGATCAGCTCGCCCTTGACGTCGCCGAACGAGTAGTGGTTCAGCTTGTCGAGGTCCTTGTGCTCACGGCGCCATGCGAGCTTGACGAATTCGTTGTCCGAGCTGCCGCCCAGCAGGATGGCATCGCGCTCTTCGAACTGCTTCGTGAGCTTCGCGAATTCGACGATTTCCGTCGGGCACACGAACGTGAAATCCTTCGGATAGAAGTAGATGATCTTCCACTTGCCCGGGAACGACGCTTCGGTGACGGTCTCGAACGCCGACTGGCCGTTTTCCTCGTGATTATTGAAGCCCGGCTTCGCGGCTACGACGGTGAAAGCTTCGAGTTTATCGCCCACGGTTTTCATGCGGATACTCCTGTATGAGTTGGGAAGAAGACTGAGTCAAGCTACCTCGGTGCTGCAACGATGATGTGACAGCATGGGCAAAACTATAACACTATTAGTTAGGCGCTTCAATAGATTTTGGCTAACGACCCTCATAGCTTTTTTCAACCGGATCGATAGTGTGCAGCGCAAGAGGCGTGCGCGAGCGCGTCACGGAGTCGCACGCGCCTTGCCGGCGCCGGGGAATTCGAGCGTGACTTCGAGGCCTGCTTCCGGGTTGCGGTTGCGCAGCCGCAGCGCGCCGCGATAGCGGCCGACGAGGCGCAGCACGATCGCCATCCCGAGGCCCGTGCCGTCCGCCTTGGTGCGGGCGGTGTCCACGCGGTAAAACGGCCGCATCACGAGCGGAAGCTGATCCTCGGGGATGCCGGGGCCTTCGTCGCTCACCGACAGCTCGACGCGCGCGTGCGACACGCGTGTCTCGAGCGTGATGCGCGACACGCCGTCCTGCTTGCTCTGGCCGTACTTGCGCGCGTTCTCGACGAGGTTGCCGATCACGCGGCGCATGTCGGTCTCGTCGGCTTCGATCACCGCGCTCGGCGCGAGCCGCGTGCGGATCTCGACGCCATCCTCGCCCGACACGCGGGCCGCGACTTCCTGCGCGATCGACGACAGGTCGACGGGCTCGGGCTTGCGTTGCGACGGGCGGGCGTAGTCGATGAAGGCCGCGATGATGCGATCCATCTGCTCGATGTCGTCGACCATCGCGTCCTTGGTCGCCTGGTCGGACGGGCTCATCTCGGTTTCGAGCCGCAGCCGCGCGAGCGGGGTGCGCAGGTCGTGCGAGATGCCCGCGAGCATCAGCGCGCGGTCGGCCTCGAGCTGTTCGAGGTCGCGCACCATCTGGTTGAAGCTGCGATTGGTCTCGGCCGCGACGCCCATCCCGCGCTCGGGCAGCAGCTCGGGTGTCTGGCCCGAGCCGATCTGCCGCGCGGCGAGCGCGAGCCGCGAGAACGGCCGGTTCACCAGGCTGGTGATGAACGCGGAGCCGAACAGCGACAACGCGAGCGCGAACAGCCCCCAGCCGGCCCACTGCAGGCCCGTGACGTTGTCGAGCTGGTCGCGGTCGAGCGCGACCCAGTAATCGTCGTCGTCGATCTTGAAGCTGATCCACACGCCGGGAATGTCGTTGACCGACTGGGCGATCACGGTATCGTCGCCGAGGCGGCTGCGGATGTCGTGTTCGATCAGGCGGTTCAGCGATTCATCGGGCTGCAGCTTGAACTTGTCGGTCTTCTCGCGCGGGTAAACGCGCACGCCCTCGTTGCTCTCGAGATCCTGCAGCAGCGCGCGCCGCAAATCGGGATCGGAATAGAGCAGGGCGGTGCGCGTGAGCTTCACGATCGCGACGAGCTGGAGCGCCACGCGCTGCGCACGCGGCTCGCGCTCGATCACGCGAAAGCTCTGGAACCACGCGGCGAGACTGACCGAGATCAGCAGCGCGATCAGCAGGAAGGTGCGCCAGAACAGCCCGCCGAACGCGAGCTGCAGGAGGCGCCGGTCGATACGCATGGGACGGGCCGTGGGCGGGCGAAACCGGAAAGGAAAAAGATCAGGCGGCGCCGTCCGGGATGAACACGTAGCCGAGGCCCCAGACGGTCTGGATGAAGCGCGGGCTGCCCGGATCCGGTTCGATCAGCTTGCGCAGGCGCGAGATCTGCACGTCGAGGCTGCGGTCGAACACTTCGTATTCACGGCCGCGTGCGAGCTCCATCAGCTTCTCGCGCGACAGCGGCTGGCGCGGGTGACGCGCGAACACCTTCAGCACGGAGAATTCGCCGGTGGTGAGCGGAATTTCCTGGCCGGACTTCGTCAGCGTGCGCGTGGCGAGGTTCAGCGAGAACTCGCCGAACTCGAACACCTCGGTGGTTTCCGACGGCGCGCCCGGCAGTTCGGCCGGCGCCTGGCGGCGCAGCACCGCATGAATGCGCGCCACAAGTTCGCGCGGGTTGAACGGCTTCGGCAGGTAATCGTCGGCGCCCATCTCGAGGCCGACGATGCGATCCACATCCTCGCCCTTCGCGGTGAGCATGATGATCGGCGTGCGGTCGTTGCTGCCGCGCAGGCGGCGGCAGATCGACAGGCCGTCTTCGCCCGGGAGCATCAGATCGAGCACGAGCAGGTCGAAACGCTCGCGTACCCAGAGCTTGTTCATTGCAGTCGCGTTTTCCGCGACGTAGACATTGAAACCCTGCTCGCCGAGATAGCGGCGCAGCAGATCGCGCAGGCGCGGGTCGTCGTCGACGACGAGAATCTTGGAGGGGTTTTTCGTTTCCATGATCGGCATCTTATCGCGAATGGGAATTGGCGCACGGCCGTGTATTTTCGGGCGTTACAGTCGGTTACAAAATTTACCCGTAGTGTCGCGCCGAGTAAAGGCAGGCTATAGAGATTCCTTTACTCGAAGCCGAAATTCGGTAGATACTCCCCTGCACTCCATCATTCATCTTTGCACACCCGAATTCCGCAGGGTTTTTCAAGTACCAGAGGTAGCCGGTTGCCGCGTGACGAAGGGAACAAATCGACCAAAGAAGCGAGGACGGTCATGCGATCTGCCCGGATTGCACTGATGCTGACGATCGCGCTTGCCGGTCCGTATGCGTCGAACTTCGCGTATGCGCAGCGCCCCGAGCAGGGCGCATCGTCGCGCAAGCTGCCGCGCGGCAAAGCGCCGCAGTCCGATCGTACCGCCGAGATGACGGTTCGTTCCGCCGTGCCTCCCGATCTCGAACAGCGCCGCCGCGACGGGCACATGACGCCCGAGGAACGCCACCTTTTGCGCCAGCACATCGAGGACGCCGTTCGCGAGCTGTACAAGCGCTGACACGCCGTCTTTCTCCCTGCGCGGAATTCACCGCGCGGAAAAGTTTCGTAGCAATTTTTCCGTCAACTTTCGCCTGCCGATTGCCGTTGTACCGGCATCCGCACCGCCGGTGCGCTCCGGGAGTCCATGACGATGAAAGCGAACGCTGCCGCACCGGCGCCGTCGCCCGCCATGCAGTCGCCGCTCGACGCCGACGATGCATTGTTTTTCCTGAGTCGTACCGGTTTTTCTCCCGCGCCCGCCGATGTCGCGCGCGTCGTCGGCATGACGCGCGCGCAGGTCGTGGCCGACACGCTCGGCAACGTTCGCCGCGACCCCGTCACGACCTGGCCCGACTGGATCGCCGAGTTGCCGCCGACGCGCGCGCAGCGCCAGGCGCTGACGCCCGACATGCGGCGCGACGAGCAGCGCGAGCGCAACGTTCGGTACGATGCGCTGCGCGCGGCGTGGGTCAACGAGATGATCGTCACGCCGTCGCCGCTCACCGAACGCATGACGCTGTTCTGGCACGGGCACTTCACGTCGGGGCAGGACAAGGTGCCTTACCCGCAGACGATGGCGGCGCAGAACGCGCTGTTTCGCCGCGAGGCGCTCGGCAACTTCGGTGTGCTGCTGCATGCGGTCGCGAAGGATCCGGCGATGCTGCAGTACCTCGATGGCGCGAGCAATCGCAAGGGGCGCCCGAACGAGAATTTCGCGCGCGAGGTGATGGAGCTGTTCACGCTCGGCGAAGGGCATTACACGCAATACGACGTGACCGAAGCCGCGCGTGCGATGACGGGCTGGACGGTCGATCCCGATACGTATCGCTTCGAGGTTCGTCCGGATTTGCATGACGCCGGCGACAAGACGATCCTTGGCGAAACCGGGCCATTCGATGGCGACGGCTTTCTCGACATCCTGCTGAAGCGGCCCGGTACCGCGCGTTTCATCGCCGCCAAGCTGTGGCGCGAGTTCGTGTCGGATACGCCCGATCCGGGCGCGCTCGATGCGGTGGCCGAACGGTTTCGTTCCAGCGGCTACGACATTCGCGCGGCGCTCGCCGCGCTGTGGTCGACCGACGCCTTCTGGGATCCTCGCAATCGCGGCGTGCTCGTCAAGTCTCCGGCGGAGTTCGTCGTCGGGTCGGTGCGGCTGTTCGACGTGTCATACGGCGATCCGCAGATGCTCGCGAACACCGTGCGCACGCTCGGGCAGAACCTGTTCTATCCGCCGAACGTGAAGGGCTGGCCGGGCGGCGCGCTGTGGATCAACAGCACCACGCTGCTCGCGCGCAAGCAGTTCGTCGAGCAACTGTTCCGCGCGACGGAGACGGCCGGCATGCACCCGCCGGCGCATGCGATGGTGCCGCCGCCGAGTGCCCGCGCGCATGCGATGCCGGTGGTCGAGACGGCATCCGCTGCCGGCATGCACGGAACGCCTGCCAAGCCCGCGCGCGCCGGCCTGCGATTCGACCTCGAACGCTGGCTTGCGCAATATCGCGCGCGGCCGCAGGCGATCGCCGGTTTGTCGACCGAGCTTCAACTGCAACATGCGGTGCTGCAGTTGTCGCCGGTCGCGGCGATCGACACGGATTCGACCGGCAGCGCGTATCTCGAGGCGCTGCTGATGGATCCGGCCTATCAACTGAAATGATTCGAACGACGATGAAGCGGGGAGCCGGTGCGGCAAAGGTGCCGGGCGGCGAACCAAAGGATGCGCGATGAACCGACGTGATTTTCTGACGCTGACGGGTGCTGCGGCCGCGGCCGGCGTGTCGATGTGGCCGGCGCCTGCGAAGGCGGCTGCCGTGGCGCAGGCGGGGCGCCAACCGGCGGCCGGGTACGCGAACGTGCTGATCCTCGTCGAGCTGAAGGGCGGCAACGACGGCCTCAACACGGTAGTGCCGTATGCGGACCCGCTGTATTACCAGTTCCGCCGCGGCATCGGCATCAAGCGCGAGCAGGTGCTGCAACTCGACGCGCACACGGGGCTGCATCCGTCGCTCGCGCCGTTGATGCCGCTATGGCGCGACGGGCAGGTCGCGGTCGTGCAGGGCGTCGGCTATCCGCAGCCGAACCTGTCGCATTTCCGCTCGATCGAGATCTGGGATACCGCGTCGCGCTCGGATCAATATCTGCACGAAGGCTGGCTGACGCGCACGTTCGCGCAGGCGCCCGTGCCGCCCGGTTTCGCGGCCGACGGCGTCGTGCTCGGCAGCGCCGAGATGGGGCCGCTCTCGAACGGTGCGCGGGCGATCGCGCTCGTCAATCCCGCGCAGTTCATTCGCGCGGCCCGGCTTGCCGAGCCGTCGTCGCTGCGCGAACAGAACCCCGCGCTCGCCCACATCATCGACGTCGAGAACGACATCGTGAAGGCGGCCGACCGGCTGCGTCCGCGCGGCGGGATGCGTGAATTCCGGACGGCCTTTCCGGCCGGCGCGTTCGGCACGTCGGTCAAGACCGCGATGCAGGTGCTGGCCGCGTGCGAAGCGTCCGGGCCGGGTGCGCAGGATGGTGTCGCGGTGCTGCGCCTGACGCTCAACGGCTTCGATACGCACCAGAACCAGCCGGGGCAGCAGGCCGCGCTGCTCAAGCAGTTCGCGGAAGGGATGAGCGCGATGCGCGGCGCGTTGATCGAACTCGGGCGCTGGAACCAGACGCTCGTGATGACGTATGCGGAATTCGGGCGGCGCGTGCGCGAGAACCAGAGCAACGGCACGGATCACGGCACGGCCGCGCCGCATTTCGTGATGGGCGGCCGCGTGGCCGGCGGGTTGTACGGTGCGCCGCCGGCGCTCGGGCGGCTCGACGGCAACGGCAACCTGCCGGTCGCGGTCGATTTCCGCCAGCTCTACGCGACCGTGCTCGGGCCGTGGTGGGGGCTCGATTCGACGCGCGTGCTGCAGCAACGCTTCGACACGCTGCCGTTGTTGAAGGCGTGAGGCGTGAGGCGTGAGGTGTGAGGTGTGAGGTGTGAGGATCAGCGGCGGCGCGCGGTGCGCCACGCGATCCACAGCTTGCGGATCGGCGTCAGCGCGATGCGCTGATGCAGTACCTGGTAGCCGTCGCGCTCGATTTCGTCGAGCAGCGAGCCGGCCAGTGCGATCTGCGCGCGCAGCGTGCGCTGGGCGCGGCGTTCGGATGCCGGGATCGCCGCTTCGGCGGCCGCGAGCGCTTCGCGCGCGCGGTCCGTCTGGAACTGCAGCAATTCGGTGAAGGCCGGGCTGTAGCGGCGGTTCAGCAGATCGGCCGCGGTCACGTTGTAACGCTGCAGTTCGTCGATCGGCAGGTAGATGCGGCCGTGGCGTGCATCGTTGCCGAGATCCTGCACGAACTGCGCGAGCATCAGCGCGCGACCGGCGTCCGCGGCCCACGGTTGCGGGTCCACCGGGTTTGCCGAACTTGCGCGCGCGACCAGTGACGCAAAGGTGCCGCCGACCTGTGCGATATAGCGCTGCAGGTTCGCCAGATCGAGGTAGCGCGCCTGTTCGAGATCCATCCCGTAACCGTTGACGAGCGTACGCAACGCATCGGCCTCGGCGGCGATCGCCGGATGATGCTGCGCGAGCGCCTTCGTGACCGGGTGCGACGGCTGCCCGTCGGCCAGCGCCGCGAGTTCCTTGTGCCACCACGCGAGCTTCGTGTGTCCGACGGTCGGGTCGCTGGTTTCCTTGGCGGTTTCCTCGAGTTCGCGGCGCAGCGCGAACAGCGCGGTCAGGCGCGGCTGCGTGGCGCGCGGCGCCTGGCGCAGCGCGTAGTAGACGCTGGAGCCCGCTGGGGCGGCCTTTTGCTGACAGTAGTCGTCGAAGTTCACGGGCGGAATCGTGTGGGGAGGCGGGTTCGGGGGACGCGCGGCGGCGCGGTGCCGAAACGTCGAGCGCGGCATTCTAGCACCGCTGCACGACGGGGTGCCGGCAGGGGCGAGACAAGCCCGCGCGGATCGGGTAGAATCTCGCGCTCGCCTGATCGGGCGTGCCGGTTACAAACCAACCGGCGCGATGTCCCGGGCGCGTGGTCACGCCTCTTTCGTGCCGCGTGGTCAGGCGGCAGAAATGCGCGTGAGTGGCGAAATTGGTAGACGCACCAGGTTTAGGTCCTGACGCCCGCAAGGGTGTGCCGGTTCGAGTCCGGCCTCACGCACCAGAAGTCGAATGCGCCTCGGTCAGGGGCCGTTCACCCAAAAGCGCTGTCGGTCGATTGACCGCAGCGCTTTTTTGTTGATGTCGGTGCTGCTCCCGGTACGCGAGCCGGGCAAGCGGTGCGCGAATATTCGTGCCGCGTGTAATATCGTGTTCGCTTCCCCTATAAGAAACACAATTACGCCGAGGATCAACGATGAAAAACGTACGCACTCCGATTTCCGTACTGGCGCTGATGCTGGTCGCGCCGGCATTTGCCAATACGCCTGCCGAGAACATCGCATGGAGCACCAAGCCCGTACAGACGGGTGCATCGTCGTCGCCGTCGGCGTGCACTGCGTATTCAGGGCGCGTGATGTCGAGCGGTGAGACGTTCTCGACGGAAAACGTGCTGAAAGCAGTCGGCACGTCGCTGGCCGGCGCCGCGCTGGGCGCGGTCACCGGTGGATATCAGGGCGCAGCCCCCAATCCGTGCGCGCGCCCGGGCCTGTGACCGGCCCGCAAGCGAACCGCGGGAATTCCCGCTTCATCTGAAACAAGCCGGATACCAGCGCCGCGCGTCGCCCGACCCGCGGCGCTGCGTCATTCCACGCGTGCCTATTCCCAGAAGCTCCGGATCGCGACCGCCACGATCACCGGCACCGAGAACACCAGCGGGATCGCGAAATACTGCGCTTCGCGATCGACGACCCAGCTATAGATCACCCACGCCGCGCCGATCGCGAACGTGATGAGGCCGACCGTCACGGCGGCGATGTTCAGGACCAGCTTCGAAGGCTGGCGGCGCGTCTTGGCATCGTCATTGTGATCGCGCGGGGACGATTTCATCGGAAGAGTGCGGCTTCGGGCCGAAACGGGGATAAAAGCACAGGAAACCCCATCCGCTCCGAACGCGCAAGAGGGCCGGTGCCGATCGGCCCTCGTCGCGCCCGCCAGCGCGCGCTACAACCCGAACGACGTAGCCAGTTCGTCGAGCAATTCGCGCTGGAATGTAACGAACCGCTCGCCTGGCTGCTGCGCGATCGCGAGGTCGAGCATCGGATCGGCGACGTCGGTGCGAACACCCGCCAGCGCCTCGACGATCGCAAGCCCGCAGAACGGCACATAGGCTTCCGAATACCCGCCTTCGTGAACGATCACGAGCCGTCCGCCACAATGGCGTTGCGCGGCCTCCTTCACCGCCCGCGTCATGAACCGGTAGCTGTCGGTATGCAACTGCATGCGCGCGAGCGGATCGACCGCGCTTGCGTCGAGGCCGCTCGCGACGATGATCAGCTCGGGCCGGAAACGCTCCAGCGCCGGCAGCACGATTCGTTCGAACGCGTAGCGATACGCATCGTCGCCACTGCCCGCGAGCAGCGGCACGTTCAGGTTTGAGCCGATACCCGCGCCTTCGCCGCAATCGTCCGCGCCGCTGTAGCCGGGCGGGAAGCAGCGATCCTGGTGCAGCGAGATCGTCAGCGTGTCCGGGTCGTCGTAGTAGATCGACTGCGTGCCGTTGCCGTGGTGCACGTCCCAGTCGATCACCGCGACGCGCTCGATGCCGTGTTTCGCGCGGGCGGCCTCGATCGCGATCGGGATGTTCGCCAGCAGGCAGAAGCCCATCGGGCGGTCGCGCAGGCAATGATGGCCGGGCGGCCGCGACAACGAGAATGCATTGGCCGCACGCTCGCCGAGCACCGCATCGACGGCCGTGATCGCGAGGCCGGCCGACAGCGCGGCGATCTCGTAGCTGCCCTTGCCGAACGGCGCGAGGTCGCCGAGGTCGCCGCCGTTCGCGTCGCTGAGCGCGCGGAACGCGTCGAGATAGTGTGCGGGATGAATGCGCAGCAGGTCGGCGGTCGAGGCCGGCTCGGTGCCGCGCAGGTCGAGCTGCGCGGCCAGGCCCGAGGCCTGCACGAGCGACAGGAAGCGGCGCTTCGAATCGGGCGATTCCGCGTAGCCCGCGCTCGACGGCGGCTGGACCCAGCCGCCGACCGGGAAGAACAGCGCGTGCGTGCCCCCGGTGTGCCAGAAAGTGCGTTCGTCGGTGAAGAAGGCAGTGCGATTCATGGATGTGCGTGACCTGTCACGGTTGGGTGGAAATGGAAGGGCGCGTGCGGCGATCGATGTGGCGCAACGCGGCGAAAGACACGATCGCGACGGCTGTCGCGGCCGTGAACAGCACACGCATCGTGCCGCCGGCATCGAGCATCAGCCCGGCGAGCAGCGGGCCGGCCGCGAGGCCCGCGCCGATCACGAAATTGAGCGTGGCCACGAGGCGGCCCGACGTGTCGATCTGCGCGACGGTCGCGAGGATGAACGGCAGGACGAACGTCCACGCGAACTTGAACATGAAGATCGCCGCGCTGTAGCCGCCGGCGTGCCGCATGACCGCGAGCGCGACGAGCGAGGCCGCCAGCAGCGCGTAACCGGCTGCGAGCATCGCGCGCCGCGCGAGCCGGCCGCCCGCGCACGACGCGAGCGCCGCACCGGCGATGCCCATCACGCTTGCGATCGCGAGTACGTTGCCGGTCGACTGCGGATCGAGCCCGGCTTCGGTCGCGGCGCGGCTCGCGAACGTCCACACGCTGCCGATCGCGAGATAGAACGTGAGCACCGCGCCGATCGCGAGCACGACGAAGCTTTGCGGTGTCTGCGCTGTAGCGTTGCGCGCGTTCTGCGCGGGTGCGGCGCGCGTGCCCAGCGTGGACGGAAAGCCGCGCGACAGCGGCGCTGCGAACAGCACGAGCGTGGCGAGCGCGACATACAGCGCGCGCAACCCGAACGCCGCGAACACATGCGGCAGCACGAACAGGCCGATCGCGCCCGCGATCAACTGGCCGACGACCCACAGGCCGTACACGCGGTCGCTGTTCTTGCTCGTTGCGGCGCTCGTCATGCAGAGCACCATCAGCGAGCCGCCGCCGAGCGCGGTGACTGCGCGCAGCGCGAGCAGCGCGACGAAACTCGGCATCCACAGCGCGGTCAGCAGGTTGCCCGCGCCGAACAGCGCGATGGCGAATGCGGCGACGCGGCGCGCGTCGACCCGGCCGAGCCACAGGTACGACGGCACGGTCGCGAGGCTGAACGCGCCGAGTTCGACGAAGAAGTAGGTGCCGATCTGCGACGCGGACAGCCCGAGCTGCGTCGCGAGCTGGCCCGCGACGGCGGGTGCCACGAGCAGCAGCAGCGGCGTGATGGCCGCGAACACGACGAGCGCGGCGAGCGTCGAGCGCGCGAAGGTCGATGCGCGGCCGTCGGACGGGCGTGCGGCATCCGGTGAAAGGGTTTTCATGGCGGGATCTCGTGTGGGAAATCAGAACAGGTGGTACATGCCGACCATCGCGCCGAACTGCGATGCGCCGGCGAGCGGCGCCGGGTCGTATTCGTAGACGGTCTGCGAACTCCGGCCACTGTTGCGTGCGTAGCCGAGGTTCACGTAGGCGACGGTGCGTTTCGACAGCGCGTACGTGGTGCTCGCGATGAACAGCGTCGGGTGGCCGATCGCCGGCGCGCGCGAATCGGTGTGATAGACGCCCGCGTTCAGGCCGATCTCGCTCGACATCTGGTAGCGCGCACCGCCCCAGACGATCGTGCGCGCCGCGTCGAGGTCGCCGGTCAGGCGTTCGACGCCTGCATAGACGGTGAGCGACAGTGTGGCGAACGCATAGCGCGCGGCGAGCGTGCCGAGTTCGCGGCGGCGCGCCGACGTGTCGTCGGCCGCCGAAACATCGCCGTGAGCCTGATGCAGTACCGCGCTGACCGACAGGCCGTTGCTGGTGTACTGGCCGCCGAGTTCGAGCACGCGTCCGGCGCGCGTATTGCCGGCGACGCCGGACATCGCGGCAAGCGCCTCCACGTCGAAGCCGGCGAACGTCGGCGACTGGTACTTGGCCGAGTGGTCGATGAAGTTCGCGTTCATCGGCACGATGACGCCCTGGCCGCTGTACGACGCATACCAGAGCGGGTCGTAGAACAGCGTCTTGTCGAACAGCACGCTGAACTGCCGGCCGAGCGTGACGGTGCCGACGGGCCCCGCGATGCCGACGTACGCGCCGCGGAAGAAGGCATAGCCGGGCACGGTCGCGGTGCCGTCGTTGAGGTTGAGGCCCTGTTCGAGCTTGAACAGCGCACGCCAGCCGCCGCCGAGATCCTCGTGGCCTTTCAACCCGATCTGCGAAGGCAGGATGCCGTAGTTCTGCAACCGCACGGCCGAGTGGCGCCCGTCGGCATGCGTCAGGTATTGCACGCCGGCGTCGAGCGCGCCGTACAGCGTGAGACTCGACTGCGCGTGCGCGGCAGCGCTGCACGCGGCAAGCGTCGCGACGGCCGCGGCCGTGCGGATGAAGCGGGGTTTCGTCACGTGGGGTTCTCCATGCCGTCCAGCATCGGTTTGTCGTTGGTGTTGTCGCGACGCAGTGTCCGCAGCGGGAAAACCTTCGAACAGTCGTACAGATGAACGGTGTGGAAAACCCGTGGTGCACGACATGCACGCGGCGCGGTGTCGCGGCGCGGCGTGCTGCGGAGCAGCAACGTGCCGTGCACCGTTCAAATGGATGGGGCTGACGCCGGTTCCGGCACCGTGGCCCGTCAAAAAAGACGATCGCTATAATCGGCCGGTGTCGTTGCGCACATCAGCAGCCTGATCGGGCAGGGGAGCGGAAGGTGAGGATCACGACGGATTTCGGACAGGATCTCGATGCGCTGCGCGACGTGCCGGCCGCCATCGTGCTCGACGAGTTCGCCTGGCCGCCGCTGCCGTCCCGGCGCGCCGATTTCGACGGCGTCACGCGCGGCGACGCATCGCAGCGCGAACTCGGGCTGATGCTGCTCGACCTGTACGCAGTTGCCGCACGGTCCGGCATCGGCGAATTCGAATTCCGCTTCTTTTCGCTGTTGCAGGCGCTCATCCCGTTCGACGCCGCATGGACGGGCGTCGCGACCCACGTGCCGACCGGCCCGGTGATGCACAACAGCTTCCTGTACCGTCTGCCGCACGCGTTCTTCGGCGACTGGAAGCGCGTGCGCGATTGCGACCCGCTCGCGCACCGCACGCTGCGCGGCGCGCACGGCCATGCGGTGCGGCTGTCGGTCGTCGAGCCGGGGCTCGATGCGCGGTTTCGCGACTGGTGCGTGAAGTACGGGCTCGCGCAACTGATGTGCGTATGCACGCTCGATCGCCGGTTCGGCCTGACGACGTTCATGTCGATCTACCGCCAGGGCCTGAATCGCCCGTTCAGCGACGACGATGCACGCCGCTTCGAGGAAGTGATTCCGCATCTCGCGGCGGCGCTGACGATCAATCGCGCCGCGCAGCTCACGCGCGAACGCGGCGATACGGTCGCGCCGGCGGCGCGTGCACTGTGCGACAACTTCGGCGTGCTCCACCATGCCGATCACGGTTTCGACGACGTGCTGCGCACCGAATGGCCGGCATGGGCCGGCGCGCGCGTGCCGGAGCCGCTTGTCGCGCACTTGCGGCGCCAGTCGAGCCAGCCGTTCGTCGGCGATGCGCTGCGGATTCAGTGCGTGCCGGTTGCGGGGCTGTTCCAGATCGAGGCGCGGCCGCGCTCGCTGCTCGACCGCCTGAGCCCGCGCGAGCTCGCGGCGATCCGCTATTACGGCGCGGGGCGCTCGCACAAGGAAGTCGCGCAACAGATGGCGATTTCGCCGGCGACCGTGCGCCACTACCTGCGCTGCGCGTATCGCAAGCTCGGCATGCACGACAAGAGCCAGATCGCCGGCGTGCTCGGCGCGACGGGTGGCGCGGCCGACGACGAGCCGGTGGAAGCCGGTGGCGAGCCGCGCTGAGTTGCGCTGAGTTGCTCGACCGCCGCACGTTGCATGCGGTCGCTAGAATGGTTGTGTCCGCAACTATTGAGCGTTATGCTCGTCGGTTCCCAGGAGACGGAATTTCATCATGAACGACACGAATTCAGGGTCGGTGCGCGCGGCGGTGGTCGGGGTCGGTGCGATCGGCGGGTTGCTTGCAGCCGCGTTGTCGCGGGCCGGCGTGGCCGTGAGTGCGTATGCGCGTGGCGCGACGCTCGATGCGTTGAACACGCACGGCGTGCGTGTGGTCGACGAGGCGGGCGAGACATCGTCGGTTCCGGTGCGGGCGAGCGACGATGCGGCCGCGCTCGGGGTCCAGGACTACGTGGTGATCGCCCTGAAGGCGCAGGCGTTGCCGGCGCTGGCCGCGCGCATCGCGCCGCTGGTCGGGCCGGACACCGTGATCGTCGCGGCGATGAACGGGCTGCCGTGGTGGTTCACGCACGGGCTCGCAGGCGCACTCGACCGCGTGCCGCTCGATGCGGTCGATCCGGCCGGCGCGGTGTCGGCGGCGTTGCCGCCCGCGCAGGCGATCGGTTGCGTCGTGCACCTGTCGTCGAGCACCGATGCGCCGGGCATCGTGCGCCGCGGGCGCGGCAACAGGCTGATCGTCGGTGCGCCCGATCCGCGGCTCGACGTCGCCACAGCCCGGTTCGCCGCGGCGCTCGCGGCGGGCGGTTTCGACGTCGAGTCGACGCCGGCGATCCGGACCGAGATCTGGACGAAGCTGTGGGGCAACATGAACATGAATCCGCTGAGCGCGCTGACGGGGTCGACGGCCGAGCAACTGCTCGACGATCCGTTCACGCAGGATCTCGCGCTGCGGATGATGGAGGAAGCGGCCGCGATCGGCGCGAGGCTCGGCCTGTCGACGGGAATGAGCGGGCCCGAGCGGATCGCGGTCACGCGCAAGCTCGGCGCGTTCAAGACGTCGATGCTGCAGGATTTCGAAGCGGGGCGCGCGCTCGAGATCGGGCCGATCCTCGGGGTGTTTCCCGAACTCGGGCGCAAACTCGGCGTGCCGACCCCGTATTGCGACGCGGTGCTCGGGCTGCTGCGCCAGCGCGCGGCGAACAGCGGGCTGTAGCGCGGGCGGGGTCGCGGCATGCGCGACGCCGGCGAGACGGAGCGCTGCGGTCCGTTTGCAACGCGTCGCGCCGCATGACGCAAAGCGGGCCGCCCGTGTCGCGGGGCAAGCGACCGGGGCGGCCTGTCAAATTCGTCGGATCAAACCCGCGGGCGCCGTGCCCGTGTCGCGGCTCAGTCGTCCCGCTCGGTCGCGTGCGCGACGACCTTGTCGAGCAGCCGTTCGAACGTCTGGCGTTCGCTGTCGGACAGGCACGCGAGCAAGCCGTCGTTCCACTTGCGCACGATCGGCATGATCTTGCGATGCAGTGCGCGGCCGTCGGCGGTCAGCGCGATCAGCACGATCCGGCCATCCTCCTCGCTCGCGCTGCGTTCGAGCAGCCCCTGGCGCAGCAGCGCCTCGGCTGCCCGGCTCGCCTGGCTCTTGTCGAGATTTGCGGGAGCGGAGCTCATAGCGTGATTCCTTTGGCCTTGAGCGCATGCGCCAGCGTGTGGGTGGCCCGTGAGCAGTGCGTCTTCACGCTGCCCTCGGAGCACCCCATTGCGGCGGCAGTCTCGGCGACATCCATATCTTCCCAATAACGCATCAGGAACGCTTCCCGTTGACGCGCCGGAAGCTTCTGGATTTCTTCGTCGATCAGGGCCAGAACCTGCTCTCGTTCGAGGCGGTGCTCGCTGCTTTCGACGCCCGCGTTGTCGTCCGCGGATTCGAGTGTTTCGAGCGGGTCGAAGTCGTCGTCGTCGCCGCTGTTCAGCGACGAGAAGAGCGTGACCCACGTGTTGCGGACTTTCTGCCGGCGGAACCAGTCGTGGATCGCGTTCTGCAGGATCCGCTGAAAAAGCAGCGGCAACTCGGCCGCCGGCCGGTCGCCGTACTTCTCCGCAAGCTTGATCATCGCGTCCTGCACGATGTCGAGCGACGCATCGTCGTCACGCACGGCGTACGCAGCCTGCTTGAACGCGCGCCTTTCGACGCCCGCCAGAAAGTCGGCGAGTTCCTTGTCTGATGCCATTCCGTGAAGGTATGCGCTGCGGGCCGCTGCGTGGTGTAAAAGGGCGAAAAATTTCGTAAAACCCGCGGATGCTATCAAATTTTCGCGCTGCTTGGCACCGGGTTGGCCGCCGCACGTTGCGCGCGAGCCGCGGCGGCGGGGTGCCGGGCGGCGCCCATGATGCGCTGCGGGATATTTTGCTTGACGACCCCCTCGCGACCCGCTATCGTCAATGATTCGCAACATGAAGTGATGGTCTCATTTGAGGCTGGCCCAAGAAGCCTGCCCTTCAAACTGGACGCGCCGCTTGAACCCGAGCCACAAGCCCGGCAGAGAGCACCCGATCAATTTTTTGCCGAAAATTCGAAAGGTCAAAATGAACATGCCCAGCGCGGAATTCTCCACGTCGGAACCCCTTTCCCCTCCCGATAGCGACTCCATCGGCGGTACCGTGCTCATGAAGGCACTGGCCGATGAAAACGTCGAATTCATCTGGGGCTACCCCGGCGGCTCGGTACTCTACATCTACGACGAGCTTTACAAGCAGGACAAGATTCAGCACGTGCTGGTGCGCCACGAACAGGCGGCCGTGCACGCAGCCGATGCGTATGCGCGTTCCACCGGCAATGTCGGCGTCTGCCTCGTGACGTCGGGCCCCGGTGTCACCAACGCGGTGACCGGCATCGCCACGGCGTACATGGATTCGATCCCGATGGTCGTGATCAGCGGCCAGGTGCCCACGGCCGCGATCGGCCAGGATGCCTTCCAGGAGTGCGACACCGTCGGCATCACGCGTCCGTGCGTGAAGCACAACTTCCTCGTGAAGGACGTGCGCGACCTCGCGGAAACCGTCAAGAAGGCGTTCTATATCGCCCGCACCGGCCGTCCGGGCCCGGTGCTGATCGACATCCCGAAGGACATCTCGAAGACGCCGTGCGAATACGAGCCCGTCAAGAGCGTGTCGCTGCGTTCGTACAACCCGGTCACGAAGGGCCATTCGGGCCAGATCCGCAAGGCCGTGTCGCTGCTGCTGACGGCGAAGCGTCCGTACATCTACACGGGTGGCGGCATCATCCTCGCCGACGCGTCGCGCGAACTGAACCAGTTCGCGGACCTGCTCGGCTACCCGGTCACGAACACGCTGATGGGCCTGGGCGGCTATCGCGCGTCGGACAAGAAATTCCTCGGCATGCTCGGCATGCACGGCACCTACGAAGCGAACATGGCGATGCAGCACTGCGACGTGCTGATCGCGATCGGTGCCCGCTTCGACGACCGCGTGATCGGCGACCCGGCGCACTTCGCGTCGCGTCCGCGCAAGATCATCCACATCGACATCGACCCGTCGTCGATCTCGAAGCGTGTGAAGGTCGACATCCCGATCGTCGGCGACGTGAAGGAAGTGCTGAAGGAGCTGATCGAGCAGCTGCAGACGGCCGAGCATGGCCCCGACACCGAGGCGCTCGCGCAATGGTGGAAGGACATCGAGGGCTGGCGCTCGAAGGACTGCCTGAAGTACGACCGCGAGAGCGAGATCATCAAGCCGCAGTACGTGGTCGAGAAGGCGTGGGAGTTGACGGACGGCAATGCGTTCGTGTGCTCGGACGTCGGCCAGCACCAGATGTGGGCGGCGCAGTTCTACCGTTTCAACAAGCCGCGTCGCTGGATCAACTCCGGCGGCCTCGGCACGATGGGCTTCGGCCTGCCGGCAGCGATGGGTGTCAAGATGGCGCACCCGGACGACGACGTGCTGTGCATCACGGGCGAAGGCTCGATCCAGATGTGCATCCAGGAACTGTCGACCTGCCTGCAGTACGACACGCCCGTGAAGATCATTTCGCTGAACAACCGCTATCTCGGCATGGTTCGCCAGTGGCAGCAGATCGAATACAGCAAGCGCTATTCGCATTCGTACATGGATGCGCTGCCTGATTTCGTGAAGCTCGCCGAAGCGTACGGCCATGTCGGCATGCGGATCGAAAAGACCTCGGATGTGGAGCCGGCGCTGAAGGAAGCGCTGCGCCTGAAGGACCGCACCGTGTTTCTCGATTTCCAGACCGATCCGACCGAAAACGTCTGGCCGATGGTACAGGCCGGCAAGGGCATCACCGAGATGCTGCTCGGATCGGAAGATCTGTAACGGCGCGACGCGCGCCTGAGCCCGATGCGGCCGCCTTCACGAAGGGCGGCGCGGCACGCGGCAGCGCGCGGCGCGAGTGAATCGACACGGACACATTCTGGAAGAAGCGAACATGAGACACATCATTTCCGTCCTGCTGGAGAACGAACCGGGCGCGCTGTCGCGCGTGGTCGGTCTGTTTTCCGCACGCGGCTACAACATCGAAACCTTGACGGTGGCGCCGACCGAAGACCAATCGCTGTCGCGGCTCACCATCGTTTCCATTGGCTCCGACGACGTGATCGAACAGATCACGAAGCATCTGAACCGCCTGATCGAGGTGGTGAAAGTGGTGGACCTGACCGACGGTGCACACATCGAACGCGAGCTGATGCTGATCAAGGTCCGTGCAGTGGGCAAGGAGCGCGAAGAAATGAAGCGGATGGCGGACATTTTCCGCGGCCGCATCATCGACGTGACCGAAAAGACCTACACGATCGAATTGACGGGCGCGAGCGACAAGCTCGACGCATTCATCCAGGGGCTGGACGCGGGCGCGATCCTAGAGACCGTGCGCACCGGCAGCTCCGGCATCGGACGCGGCGAGCGCATCCTGAAGGTGTGATGCCAGACAGGCACGCCGGGTGCGCCGTCATGTCCCGGCCCGCAGTACTCCATCCGAACGAATTGTTGAATTTTTGAATTAGCGAAGGAACCATCATGAACGTTTTCTACGACAAAGACGCTGACCTCTCCCTCATCAAGGGCAAGCAAGTCACGATCATCGGCTACGGCTCGCAAGGCCATGCACACGCGCTGAACCTGAAGGACAGCGGCGTGAACGTGACGGTCGGCCTGCGCAAGGGCGGCGCGTCGTGGAGCAAGGCCGAAAACGCAGGCCTGTCGGTCAAGGAAGTCGCGGAAGCGGTGAAGAGCGCCGACGTCGTGATGATGCTGCTGCCGGACGAGCAGATCGCCGACGTGTACGCGAAGGAAGTCCACGCGAACATCAAGCAGGGCGCGGCGCTGGCATTCGCGCACGGCTTCAACGTCCACTACGGCGCGGTGATCCCGCGTGCCGATCTCGACGTGATCATGATCGCGCCGAAGGCACCGGGCCACACGGTTCGCGGCACGTACTCGCAAGGTGGCGGCGTGCCGCACCTGATCGCGGTTGCACAAAACAAGTCGGGCGCGGCACGCGACATCGCGCTGTCGTACGCGGCAGCGAACGGCGGCGGCCGTGCAGGCATCATCGAAACCAACTTCCGTGAAGAAACCGAAACCGACCTGTTCGGCGAGCAGGCCGTGCTGTGCGGCGGTACCGTCGAGCTGATCAAGGCCGGCTTCGAGACGCTGGTCGAAGCAGGTTACGCGCCGGAAATGGCGTACTTCGAGTGCCTGCACGAACTGAAGCTGATCGTCGACCTGATCTACGAAGGCGGCATCGCGAACATGAACTACTCGATCTCGAACAACGCCGAGTACGGCGAGTACGTGACGGGCCCGCGCATCGTCACGGAAGAGACGAAGAAGGCGATGAAGCAGTGCCTGACCGACATCCAGACGGGCGAGTACGCGAAGAGCTTCATTCTCGAGAACAAGGCAGGTGCGCCGACGCTGCAGTCGCGCCGCCGCCTGACGGCCGAGCACCAGATCGAGCAAGTCGGCTCGAAGCTGCGCGCGATGATGCCGTGGATCGCGAAGAACAAGCTCGTCGACCAGACGAAGAACTAAGCATCGCGAGCTGTTCCGGCCCCTCGAATAGAGGGCCGGTACCAAAAAGCCGCCCGAAGGCAGCAGTGCCCCGGGCGGCTTTTGCTATCCTACGGGCTTTGCAATTCACCGAACACAGAACGAATCCATGAACTATCCTCATCCGATCATCGCGCGCGAAGGCTGGCCGTTCATCGCGATTGCAGCCGTCATCGCGCTGTTGATCCATGCTGTCGGGGGCTTCGGCTTCGCGTGGCCGTTCTGGCTGCTGCTCGTCTTCGTCGTCCAGTTCTTCCGCGACCCGCAGCGTCCGATCCCGGCGCAGCCGAACGCGGTGCTGTGCCCGGCGGACGGCCGCATCGTCGCGGTCGAGACCACGCAGGACCCGTACGCGAACCGCGAAGCGCTGAAGATCAGCGTGTTCATGAATGTCTTCAACGTCCACTCGCAGCGTTCGCCGGTCGATGGCGCGATCTCCAAGGTCGAATACTTCCCGGGCGCGTTCCTGAACGCGGCGATCGACAAGGCGTCGACCGAGAACGAGCGTAATGCGGTCGTGATCCAGACGGCGAGCGGCAAGACCGTGACCGCGGTGCAGATCGCCGGCCTGGTCGCACGCCGGATCCTTTGCTACGTGCGCGCGGGCGAACCGCTGTCGCGCGGCCAGCGCTACGGTTTCATCCGCTTCGGTTCGCGCGTCGACGTGTACCTGCCGCTCGGCAGCCGCGCGAAGGTGTCGATCGGCGAGAAGGTCTACGCGTCGTCGACGATCCTCGCCGAACTCGAACAGTAAGCGGCGAGGCGCACGATGGCCGCATTCAAACCGCGTCGGCCGCGCAACGGCGCCGGCCAGACGCCACGCCCATTCCGGCGCAACAAGGTGATGGCACAGGATCCGGTGCCCATCGAGAGCCGCCGCGCCGCGCGCCAGCGGTTCCTGAAGACGCGCGGCATCTACCTGCTGCCGAACGCGTTCACGACCGCCGCGCTGTTCTGCGGCTTCTTCGCGGTCGTGCAGGCGATGAACGTGCGCTTCGAGATCGCCGCGATCGCGATTTTCGTCGCGATGGTGCTCGACGGGATGGACGGGCGCGTGGCACGCATGACGCATACGCAGAGCGCGTTCGGCGAGCAGTTCGACAGCCTGTCGGACATGGTGTCGTTCGGCGTCGCGCCCGCGCTCGTGATGTACGAGTGGGTGCTGAAGGATCTCGGCCGCTGGGGCTGGCTCGCCGCGTTCGTGTACTGCTCGGGCGCCGCGCTGCGCCTCGCGCGATTCAATACGAACATCGGTGTCGTCGACAAGCGCTTCTTCCAGGGGCTGCCGAGCCCGGCCGCGGCCGCGCTGATCGCCGGCTTCGTGTGGCTCGCCACCGACAACCGCGTGCCGATGAAGCTCGGCTGGCTGCCGTGGGTCGCGTTCGTGCTGACGATCTACGCGGGCGTGACGATGGTGTCGAACGCGCCGTTCTACAGCGGCAAGGCGCTCGACGTGCGGCACCGCGTGCCGTTCGCGGCGATCCTGCTGGTCGTCGTCGCGTTCGTGCTCGTGTCGTCCGATCCGCCGCTGATGCTGTTCTGCCTGTTCGTGCTGTACGGGCTGTCCGGCTACGTGTTCTGGGGCTACATGGCCATCCGCGGGCGCGCGAATCCGGCGCGCTCGTCGCAGCGCGATCATTGACGCACGCGCATGCTCTTTGCCCGAAAACGGCGGCCCCAGGGTCGCCGTTTTCATGCGTCCCTGGTTCGGCCCGTGCGGCCGGAAACCCCGGGTGCCGTCCGATTGCGCACCCAACGGAATGCCGCTATAGTCTTTGGCATGACTGCATTTTCCCGCCTCTCCCTCCTTCTAGCCGGTGCGCCGCTACGCGCGCTAGCTTCGGCGCGCCTGCCGCGCTGACCGTTCTCGCCCCCCGTCAAGCTTCGTCTGTTGTTGAGCGTCGCCAGCGGTGGCGCGATCTCGTTACGTTTGACTTCCGTATAAAGAGCCCTGGAGCCCCCCATGACAGACAAGCTGATCATTTTCGATACGACGTTGCGTGACGGCGAACAATCGCCTGGTGCGTCGATGACGAAGGAAGAGAAAATCCGCATCGCGAAGCACCTCGAGCGAATGAAGGTCGACGTGATCGAGGCCGGCTTCGCGGCCAGCTCGAACGGCGATTTCGACGCGATCCACACGATCGCCGGTCTCGTGAAGGACAGCACGATCTGCTCGCTGGCGCGCGCCAACGACAAGGACATCCAGCGCGCCGCTGACGCGCTGAAGCCGGCCAACAGCGCGCGGATCCACACGTTCATCGCGACGTCGCCGCTGCACATGGAGAAGAAGCTGCGGATGACGCCCGACCAGGTGTTCGAGCAGGCCCGCCTCGCGGTGCGCTTCGCGCGCAAGTTCACCGACAACGTCGAATTCTCGCCGGAAGACGGCAGCCGCTCGGATCTCGACTTCCTGTGCCGCGTGCTGGAAGCCGTGATCGCGGAAGGCGCGACGACGATCAATATTGCCGACACGGTCGGCTACGGCGTGCCGGAGCTGTACGGCAACCTCGTGAAGACGCTGCGGGAGCGCATTCCGAACTCCGACAAGGCGATCTTCTCGGTGCATTGCCACAACGATCTCGGGATGGCGGTGGCGAATTCGCTCGCCGGCGTGAAGATCGGCGGTGCGCGCCAGATCGAGTGCACGATCAACGGCCTCGGCGAGCGCGCGGGCAACACGTCGCTCGAAGAAATCGTGATGGCCGTGAAGACCCGCAAGGACTACTTCGGCCTCGACGTCGGCATCGACACGACGCAGATCGTACCCACGTCGAAGCTCGTGTCGCAGATCACCGGTTTCGTCGTGCAGCCGAACAAGGCGGTGGTCGGCGCGAACGCGTTCGCGCACGCGTCGGGCATTCACCAGGACGGCGTGCTGAAGGCGCGCGACACCTACGAGATCATGCGCGCGGAGGACGTGGGCTGGACCGCGAACAAGATCGTGCTCGGCAAGCTGTCGGGCCGTAACGCGTTCAAGCAACGTCTGCAGGAGCTCGGCGTGGCGCTCGACAGCGAGAGCGAACTCAATGCCGCGTTCATGCGCTTCAAGGATCTGGCCGATCGCAAGGCCGAGATCTTCGACGAAGACATCATCGCGATCGTGTCCGAGGAATCGGCGCTCGCGCACGAGCAGGAGCACTTCAAGTTCGTGTCGCTGTCGCAGCGTTCGGAGACGGGCGAGCAACCGCAGGCGAAAATCGTGTTCGCGGTCGAAGGCAAGGAAGTGACCGGTGAAGCGCGCGGCAACGGCCCGGTCGACGCGACGTTCAATGCGATCGAGGGCGAAGTCGGCAGCGGGTCCGAGCTGCTGCTGTACTCGGTGAACGCGATCACGACCGGCACGCAGGCGCAGGGCGAAGTGACCGTTCGTCTGTCGAAGAGCGGGCGGATCGTCAACGGCGTCGGCACCGATCCGGACATCGTCGCCGCATCCGCGAAGGCGTACATCTCCGCACTGAACAAGCTGCATTCGAAGGACGACAAGGTCAATCCGCAGCGCGCATAAGCGCAGCGCGCTGCGCATCACCGAAACGCCCCGTGCGGCCCTGTGCCGCCGGGGCGTTTTTTCATTTACTCACTCATCCACTGCTCATTCGGCGGCCGGCGCACGGAACAGCCAGCGGCGCGCGGCCGTACGCGGCGCCGGGCTGCGCCGCCGGAACTCGACCGCGATCCCGCGTCTCGGCGCATCGGCGACGAACGCGTCGAGCAGTTCGAGCACGTCGTGATCGATATAGTCGGCGCGCGTCGCGTCGATGATCACCGCGGCCCGGTCGGGAATGTGCCGCAGGTGATGCTTGACCTGCACCTTGCCGAGAAACGACACGTCCTTGCGGAACGACAGCAGGAAGTGGTCGTCGTGCTGCGCGAGCGTGACGGGGCTCTTCAGGTTCGCGACGGCGACTGCCAGCACGCTGCACGCGAGGCCGAGCGCGATGCCGAACAGCAGGTCGACCGCGAGCACGCCGGCGATCGTCGCGGCGAACGGCACGAATGCGGCTGGCCCCTGTTTCATCACCGAGCGGAACAGCGCCGGTTTCGCGAGCTTGAAGCCGGTGTGGATCAGGATCGCGGCCAGGCTCGCGAGCGGGATCAGGTTGATCAGTCCCGTGAGCGCGAACACGCTCGCGAGCAGCAGCATCCCGTGCACGATCGCCGACATCCGGCTTTGCGCGCCCGCATTGACGTTCACCGAGCTGCGCACGATCACCGACGTGATCGGCAGCCCGCCGACCGCGCCCGCGACGAGATTGCCGACACCCTGGGCCTTGAGCTCGCGGTCGGGCTGGGTCGGCCGGCGCTTCGGATCGATCTGTTCGACGGCTTCGAGGCTCAGCAGCGTCTCGAGGCTTGCGACGACCGCGAGCGTGATCGCGACCCGCCACACGTCAGGATTGACGAGCTGCGCGAAGTTCGGGCCGAGCTCCGCATGCTTGAACGACGCCGCGAAGGCCGCGAACGATCCGAGTTCGGGCAGCGTCACGCGATGGGCGGCGCCCGGCGCCACTGACGGTGCGACGACGCTCAGCACGAGCGTGGCGCCGATACCCAGCACGACCACCGCGAGCGGGGCCGGCACCGAACGCACCAGCGCGAAGCGGCGCAGCGCGGGCGTGTCCCATGCGACCAGCAGCGCGAGCGAGGCGAGCGCGATGGCCGTCGCGGCCCACGCGACCGGCAGGCCCGGCCAATTCGCAAACGATTGCGCGGCCGAGCCGCCGATACCGAAGGCGAACGGAATCTGCTTCACGATCAGCAGCAGGCCGATCGCGGCGAGCATGCCCTTGATGACGGGTGACGGCACATAGGCGGCGAAGCGGCCGGCGCGCAGCATGCCGAACCCGAACTGCAGGACGCCGGACAGCAGCACCGCGAGCAGGAACGCGGAGAAGCTGCCGAGTTGTGCGATCCCTTCGACGACGATCACGACGAGGCCGGCGGCCGGCCCGCTGACGGACAGCGACGAGCCGCTCAGCAGCGCGACGACGATGCCGCCGACGATCCCGGACACGAGCCCGGCGAACGGTTCGACGCCGGATGCATTGGCGATGCCGAGACACAGCGGCAGCGCGACGAGGAAAACGACGACGCCGGCGACGATGTCGCGCGGCAGGGTGGACAGGCGCTCGTTCAGTTTCATGGTTGGGGCGATTTCATTGGCTTGGGGGCGGGGTAGGTCAGCCGAGCGCGCCGGCCGTCGCGGCCTGCACGGGTTCGACGTCGGCGGGCGGCGTGGTGTAGCCGGAATCGAGTTCCTGCAGGCGGCCGTCGGCGAGCGAAAAGATCCAGCCGTGCACGAGCGGCGGCCGCTCGTGGCCCTGCACGATCGGGGACGCGCGCAGCAGCTTCACCTGTTCGAGCACGTTGAGTTCGGCGAGGCGGTCGGCGGCGGCCGCGTCGTCCAGCCCGTCCAGCATGTCGCGATGGCGCCGCGCGAGCGCGCAGAGCGGCGCGATGCGGCGCGCGACGTGCGGCAGGTCGGACGGCGGCGGCAGCAGCGACGCGCGTACGCCGCCGCATCCGTAGTGCCCGCATACGATCACGTGGTCGACCTGCAGCACGCGCACCGCGTACTCGAGGACGCTGGCGGAATTGTCGTCGTCGGGATGGAACAGGTTCGCGATGTTGCGATGGACGAACAGCTCGCCGGGCGCGCAGTGCGTGATGGTCTCGGCCGGCACGCGGCTGTCGGCGCAGCCGATCCACAGCACGCGCGGATTCTGGCCGCGCGCGAGCGCGTCGAAGAAGCCGGGCGTGTATTCACGCGTTTCGCGGGCCCAGGCGATGTTGGCAACCAGCATGCTCTTTGGGCGATTCATGAGGACTCCTTTTTGATTAAGGCAAACGAATATCGACGAAAATGTCGCAATGGCATGCTTTCTAAATTGAAAGGTTGGTTTTCGACTGATATTAGGGGTATGCCCTAGCACTTCGGGGGTGCTGAAACAATTTGTTTCAAATTGATTTGGCGCAGTGCATGGCGTGCACCAATTCGCCGCATGACATGCACTGCACATGCCTGTTTCCGCGCAAAGGCCCGCATGACGCGGATGTCAGCGAGGTGCCATCGAAATGTCATCGATCGGAAAAGATTTCCGTCGCATTTTCCGAATTAATCGGGAAGCGGAAAAAAGGAAATGGCCATTCACGCAATGATTCGTGAATGGCCATGCTGAAAATTGCGCGTAAATGCGTAATCGGTCAGAACAGGTTGCGGCGGTCGGGGTCGTGCAGCGGGTCGGGCGTTTTCTGCGTGATGCGCAGGATGCCCTGCGGATCGAAGTAGAAGCTGTACATCATGTACCAGACGTTGTCCTCGAGATACCGGTAAGTCCACACCTCGCGCTTCATCAGCGGGAAGTAGGACGTCTCGACGGGGCGTCCGAAGTTCACGAGTACGTCGGTCTTCGTCCACTTGCCGATCTCTGCCCGATAGAACTCGTTCGGCTGCAGGACCTGGCGCACGTTGACGATCTTGTGGGCCGCGTCGACGTCGGCCGCGATGGTGATTTCGCCCATCGGCTGGGTCGGCCACATCAGGCGCTTGCCGCCGCCGGGCAGGTCGTAGATTTCGCGCGGCGGGCCCATGCGTGCGACGATCGCCGACTCGTCCTGGCCGGCCTGGTATTGCTGCCACGGTTGCGCGCAACCGGCCAGCAGCGCGGCGGCACTGGCGACCAGCACCGGCAGGCGCGCGGAAATGCGAATGCGCATGGGGATTCTCCAGAACACGGAAACAAGTCCCGTTTTATCACGGACGGCGTGCGGCCGCGCATCGCGCGGAAAAAATCGGTACGGATCGCCGCCACGGTCACGCTTGCGGGCGGCGGGGGCGCAGGCCTATGATCCGCGCTTCTCGGGCAGATTGAGGGGCAGGTGGCCGATGCAGGGGTGGAAGCGGTGCGCGCTCGCGCTGAGCGCGGGATGGATGCTGGTGTCGTCGGCGTTTGCCGGCGGCGAGCCGGTGCGGATCGCGCTGATCGAAGGGATGTCGGGCCCGTTCGCGAATGCGGGCGCGGCGGTCGAGCGCAACTTGCGCTTCGGCGTCGAGCAGGTCAATGCGGCGGGCGGCGTGAAGCTGCACGATGGCGCGCATCCGCTCGAGCTCGTGGTGCTCGACAGCAAAGGGAGCCCCGAGGAGGCGCTCGTGCAGTTGCGCGCGGCCGCGGACCGCCATATCGGGTTCGTCACGCAGGGCAACAGTTCGGCCGTCGCTGCCGCGCTCGTCGCGGCGCTCGACAAGCTGAACGCGCGCGATCCGGACAGCCGGATGCTGTTCCTCAACTATTCGGCCGACGATCCGGCGCTGACCGGCGCGCGCTGCAGCTTCTGGCATTTCCGCTTCGATGCGCATGCGGGCATGCGGATGGCCGCGCTCGCGGACGTGATGGCGCGCGACCGCGCGCTCCACAAGGTCTACCTGCTGAACCAGGACTACAGCTTCGGCCGCGACGTCAGCGCGCTCGCCCGACAGGCGCTGGCTGCGCGGCGCCCGGACGTGACGATCGCCGGCGACGAATTCCACCCGATCGGCCGGATCAAGGATTTCTCGCCGTACGTCGCGAAGATCCGTGCGAGCGGCGCCGACGCCGTCGTGACCGGCAACTGGGGCAACGACCTCACGCTGCTCGTGAAGGCGGCGCGCGAGCAGGGGCTGAATGCGAAGTTCTATACCTTCTACGGCAACAGCCTCGGCGCGCCGGCGGCGCTTGGCGACGCCGGTGTCGGGCGGGTCGTGGCCGTGGCGGACTGGCACCCGAACGCGGGCGGCGCGAAATCGGATGCGTTCTACCGCGCGTTCCGGAGCCGTTTTCCGGCCGCCCAGGACGACTATCCGGTGCGACGGATGAGCCTGATGATCGAGATGCTGGCCGTCGCGATGAACCGCGCGGGTACCGCCGACCCCGTCGCGGTCGCCCGCGCGCTCGAGAGCCTGTCGTTCGACGACGGATTCCACGCGTCGCGAATGCGCGCGCTGGATCACCAGCTGATCCAGCCCCTTTACGTGATGGAGATGGACAAGGTCGGCACGCCGGGCGTGCGCTTCGACAACGAGGGCTCGGGCTACGGTTTCCGGACGGTGCTCGCGGTGCCGGCGCCGCGCACGGAGATGCCGTCCGCCTGCTCGATGACGCGCCCGTGACAGGAGGCGGTAAGAACGGCGCGGAGTTGTGCTACAATGCGCGCCGGTTGTAAGTCACGGCACGGCCATTCTTCCGTGTCCGCCTGTTCAGTTAGAAAGGAAATCACATGTCTGTTGCAGATATCAAGAAGTCGGAAGTTGTTGCTCAGTTCGCCCGCGGTACCAACGACACGGGGAGCCCCGAAGTCCAGGTCGCACTGCTGACCGCACGTATCGTCGAACTGACGGGTCACTTCAAGACCCACGCGAAGGATCATCACAGCCGCCGCGGTCTGCTGCGCATGGTGAGCCGCCGCCGCAAGCTGCTCGACTACCTCAAGGGCAAGGATGCCGACCGTTACCGCGCACTGATCGAGAAGCTGGGTCTGCGTAAGTAATCGAGGCGATTGCCGCCAGCAAGATGCCTGTGTCAGTCCGCTGATACAGGCATTTTGTTTTTGCGCGGTGCGTAGCGTCACACGCACCGCAGGCTGTCCGGCACGGTTGTGCCGGGCTGCCGCAACGACTGATACCGGGGCAGGATTTGTGTCATTCCAGCGCGTCGCTGCATGAGCGCCGCGCTGGAATGGCATAAAAAACACACCTTGCTCCGGGTGATTCGGTCGGGACGCCGCCGCGCGGGATGGCCGGTGCGGCGAATGAAATGCATGAATTCAAAGGAGCAACCATGTCCATGTTCAACAAGGTCGTGAAGGAATTCCAGTGGGGCCAGCACAAGGTGCGCCTCGAAACCGGTGAAGTCGCTCGCCAGGCAAGCGGCGCCGTGATCGTCGACGTCGAAGACACCGTCGTGCTGGCAACCGTCGTCGGCGCGAAGTCGGCGAAGCCGGGTCAGGATTTCTTCCCGCTGACCGTCGACTACCTCGAGAAGACCTACTCGGCCGGCAAGATCCCGGGCGGCTTCTTCCGTCGCGAAGGCCGTCCGTCGGAGCACGAGACGCTGACGTCGCGCCTGATCGACCGTCCGCTGCGCCCGCTGTTCCCGGAAGGCTTCTACAACGAAGTCCAGGTCGTGATCCACGTGCTGTCCGTGAACCCGGAAATCCCGGCGGACATCCCCGCGCTGATCGGCGCATCGGCTGCGCTCGCCGTGTCGGGCCTGCCGTTCAACGGCCCGGTCGGTGCCGCACGCGTGGCCTACATCGACAACGCATACGTGCTGAACCCGACGCGTGACCAGATCAAGGCGTCGAGCCTCGACCTCGTCGTCGCAGGTACGGAACGTGCCGTGCTGATGGTCGAATCGGAAGCCGATCAGCTGTCGGAAGACGTGATGCTGGGCGCCGTGGTGTTCGGCCACGAGCAAATGCAGGTCGCGATCGACGCGATCCACGAACTGGTCCGCGAAGGCGGCAAGCCCGAATGGGACTGGCAGCCGGCGCCGAAGAACGAAGCGCTGATCGCACGCGTGACCGAGCTGGCACAGAACGACCTGCTCGCTGCTTACCAGCTCCGCGACAAACAGGCGCGCTCGACCAAGCTGAAGGAAGTCTACGCGGCAACCTCGGCGAAGCTCGAGGAAGATGCGCAGGCAGCCGGTACGGTCGCAGCCGACAAGGCAACGGTCGGCAACGTGCTGTTCGACATCGAAGCGAAGATCGTCCGTTCGCAGATCCTGAACGGCGAGCCGCGCATCGACGGCCGCGACACGCGCACCGTGCGCCCGATCGAGATCCGCACCGGCGTGCTGCCGCGTACCCACGGCTCGGCGCTGTTCACGCGCGGCGAGACGCAGGCGCTGGTCGTCGCGACGCTCGGCACGAAGGGTGACGAGCAGATCATCGACGCGCTCGAAGGCGAGTACCGCGAGCGCTTCATGCTCCACTACAACATGCCCCCGTTCGCGACCGGCGAAACGGGCCGCGTCGGCTCGCCGAAGCGCCGCGAAATCGGCCACGGCCGCCTCGCGAAGCGCGCACTGGTCAAGTGCCTGCCGAGCGCCGACGAATTCGGCTACTCGATCCGCGTCGTGTCGGAAATCACCGAATCGAACGGTTCGTCGTCGATGGCATCGGTGTGCGGCGGCTGCCTCGCGCTGATGGACGCCGGCGTGCCGATGAAGGCGCACGTCGCGGGTATCGCGATGGGCCTGATCCTCGAAGGCAACAAGTTCGCGGTGCTGACCGACATCCTCGGCGACGAAGATCACCTCGGCGACATGGACTTCAAGGTGGCCGGCACGGAACAAGGCGTGACGGCACTGCAGATGGACATCAAGATCCAGGGCATCACGAAGGAAATCATGCAGGTCGCGCTCGCGCAGGCGAAGGAAGGCCGCATGCACATCCTCGGCAAGATGACGTCGGCGGTTTCGGGGGCGAACACGCAACTGTCGGAATTCGCGCCGCGCATGATCACGATCAAGATCAACCCGGAAAAGATCCGCGACGTGATCGGCAAGGGCGGTTCGGTGATCCGCGCGCTGACGGAAGAAACCGGCACGACCATCGACATCTCCGACGACGGCGTCGTGACGATCGCGAGCACGAACAGCGACGGCATGGCCGAAGCGAAGAAGCGCATCGAGCAGATCACGGCCGAGATCGAAGTGGGCCAGGTGTACGAAGGCACGGTTCTGAAGCTGCTCGATTTCGGCGCGATCGTGAACCTGCTGCCAGGCAAGGATGGCCTGCTGCACATCTCGGAAATCGTCAACGAGCGTGTGAAGGACATCAACGACTACCTGAAGGAAGGCCAGCAAGTGAAGGTCAAGGTCATCCAGACGGACGAAAAGGGTCGTGTGCGTCTGTCGGCAAAGGCGCTGCTGAACGAAGCAGCGGCGGCGTCGCAATCGGACACGCCGCCGCAGCAGTAAGCGGATAGGCGGACCAACGGCCGGCAGTGCGAAAGCGTGCCGGCCGTTTTTTCTGTAGCATCGTTGTGCGGCGCAGCAGCGCCGGCAGGCGCCCGTGCCGCGTGCGGGCGCGCCATCCGATTCCGATCCTGATCCTGGAGCGACCCACACCATGAAAGCCATCGAAATCACCGAGTTCGGCGCCCCCGACGTGCTGAAGCTTGCGGAGCGTCCGCGCCCCGAACCGAAGCGCGGCGAAGTGCTGATCAAGGTGGCGGCTTCCGGCGTGAACCGGCCCGACGTGTTCCAGCGCAAGGGTGCCTATGCGCCGCCGCCGGGTGCGTCGGATCTGCCGGGCCTCGAGGTCGCGGGCGAGATCGTTGGCGGCGACCTGTCCGACGCTGTTCAGAACCCGTTCGGCCTGAAGCTCGGCGATCGCGTGTGCGCGCTGCTCGCGGGCGGCGGCTATGCGGAATATGCGGTCGCGCCGCTGCCGCAATGCCTGCCGGTGCCCGACGGGCTCACCGATATCGAGGCCGCGTCGCTGCCCGAGACGTTTTTCACGGTGTGGAGCAACGTGTTCGACCGCGCGAAGCTCGGCGCGGGCGAGGGCGGCGAGCAGGAAACGCTGCTCGTGCAGGGCGGTTCGAGCGGCATCGGCGTGACGGCGATCCAGATCGCGCATGCGCTCGGCTTTCGGGTGTTCGCGACGGCGGGTACGGCCGACAAGTGCCGCGCGTGCGAGGCGCTCGGCGCGGAGCGTGCGATCAACTACAAGACGGAAGACTTCGTCGAGGTCGTGAAGTCGCTGACGCACGATCGCGGCGTCGACGTGATCCTCGACATGGTGGCGGGCTCGTACGTGCCACGCGAACTGTCCGCGCTCGCGGATGGCGGCCGTCTGGTGCTGATCGCGCTGCTCGGCGGCGCGAAGGCCGACGTCAACCTGAGCGAGATCCTGCGTCGGCGGCTGACCATCACGGGTTCGACGCTGCGCCCGCGTCCGGTCGAATTCAAGGCGCAGATCGCCGCGCAGTTGAAGGCGCGCGTGTGGCCGCTGCTTGCCGACGGCCGCATCAAGCCGGTGATCTATCGCGTATTGCCGGCGGCGGACGCCGCGCAGGCGCATGCGTTGATGGAAAGCAGCGAGCACACCGGCAAGATCGTGCTCGATTGGGGTACGAACGCCTGACGGCCCGCGTAGCCGGGCTTGACATGCGCGGTTTGACCGGTTCAAGGCGCGCGCAGTAAAATCGCCGGTTTGCTTCGCCAGATCAAACCTGACGGCCGGTTTCCGGCGCGTTAATGACCAAGCGGTGACGAGACAGACACGATGTCGAAACAGAGAACTAAGCGTGTGATCGGCAACTGGAAGATGCACGGCCGGCTGGCCGGCAACCAGGCGTTGCTGAACGAAGTGGTGCAGGGCGCGGGCGCGGTGGCGGCCGAAACGTCGGTCGGCGTGTGCGTGCCGTTCCCGTATCTCGCGCAGGTTCAGGCGCAGCTCGACGGCGGCCGTGTCGCCTGGGGTGCGCAGGACGTGTCGGCGCACGAGCAGGGCGCGTTCACCGGTGAAGTCGCGGCTGCGATGGTCGCGGAGTTCGGCGCACGCTATGCGATCGTCGGTCACTCGGAGCGCCGCGCGTATCACGGCGAACGCAACGAGACGGTCGCGGCGAAGACGCAGCGCGCACTCGCAGCGGGGCTCACGCCTGTCGTGTGCGTCGGCGAGACGCTCGACGAGCGTGAGTCGGGCGCGACCGAGCAGGTGGTCGGTGCGCAGCTCGACGCAGTGCTGGCCGTGCTGACGGCCGACGAGGCCGCGCGCATCGTCGTCGCGTACGAGCCGGTCTGGGCGATCGGCACGGGCAAGAGCGCGACGTCGGAGCAGGCGCAGGACGTGCACGCGTTCCTGCGTGCGCGTCTCGCGGCAAAGGGTGCGGCGGACGTGTCCGTGCTGTACGGCGGCAGCGTGAAGCCGGACAACGCGGAAGAGCTGTTTGCGCAGCCGGACATCGACGGTGGCCTGATCGGCGGCGCGTCGCTGAAGGCGGAAGATTTCCTGGCGATCTGCCGGGCCGCGCGCTGAGCGGTCCGAGATCGAATTGAACCATGACGGCGGCCGGTCGGTCCGGTCGCCCGATCCATTCGGGTGGGTGTGATGCTGTTATTCAAGACGCTGATTATTGTGGTGCAGGTTCTGTCTGCACTGGGTGTGATTGGTCTCGTGCTGTTGCAGCACGGCAAGGGTGCCGACATGGGCGCTGCGTTCGGCAGCGGCGCGTCGGGTAGCCTGTTTGGTGCAACGGGCTCGGCGAACTTCCTGTCGCGTACGACGGGCATTCTCGCGACGATCTTCTTCGTCGCGACGCTCGCGCTGACGTACCTCGGTTCGTACAAGTCGACGCCGTCGGCGGGCGTGCTGGGTGGGGTCGCGACCGCACCGGCATCGGCGCCTGCGGCATCGGCGCCGGCTGTCGCGGCATCTGCTGCCGCGGGTTCGGCTGCAAGCGCGCCGGGCCAGGACGTCCCGAAATAAAAAGTTAAATTTTTTGCGGTTGTGCGTTGAACAAATCTCGAAGTCGGGTTAGAATTTAATTCTTGAAGCGATTCGCGGGAAACAAGTAGTTACAACCCCGGTTGCATGCAGTGCCGACGTGGTGAAATTGGTAGACACGCTATCTTGAGGGGGTAGTGGCGAAAGCTGTGCGAGTTCGAGTCTCGCCGTCGGCACCAAAGTTACTCAATGCCAGCCGCTTCTAGTGGCTGGCATTTTTCATTTCTGGGGTGTGCTTGCGGTTGTCTTGCGATCGCCTGCACTCCGAAATGATTCCTTCCGCCGGATAGTGGTATTCTCCGGACGCTCAGAACCAACCGATAGAGGATTGCCTTGAACCTCGCAGCCTATTACCCCGTCTTGTTGTTCCTCCTCGTGGGCACTGGTTTAGGTATAGCGCTGGTCAGCATCGGCAAGCTCCTTGGTCCCAACAAGCCGGACGTCGAGAAGAACGCACCGTACGAGTGCGGCTTCGAAGCCTTTGAAGACGCCCGGATGAAATTCGACGTCCGGTACTACCTCGTCGCCATCCTGTTCATCATCTTCGATCTCGAAACCGCATTCCTGTTTCCGTGGGGCGTCGCGCTCCGGGATATCGGCTGGCCGGGTTTCATCGCAATGATGATTTTTCTGCTCGAATTCCTGCTGGGCTTTGCCTATATCTGGAAGAAAGGCGGCCTCGACTGGGAGTGATGGGTTAATCGCCGGTTTGCATGGGCGGCCACGCTCGGTCGCTCGTCTGGAGTGGAAAGCAAATGAGTATCGAAGGGGTCTTGAAGGAAGGGTTTGTCACCACGACGGCTGACAAGCTGATCAACTGGACGCGTACCGGCTCGCTGTGGCCGATGACGTTCGGGCTCGCGTGTTGCGCCGTCGAAATGATGCATGCGGGCGCGGCCCGTTACGACCTGGACCGGTTCGGCGTCGTGTTCCGCCCGAGCCCGCGCCAGTCGGACGTGATGATCGTCGCCGGCACGCTCTGCAACAAGATGGCGCCTGCGCTGCGCCGCGTGTACGACCAGATGGCCGAGCCGCGCTGGGTGATCTCGATGGGATCGTGCGCGAACGGCGGTGGCTACTACCACTACTCGTACTCGGTGGTCCGCGGCTGCGACCGGATCGTGCCGGTCGACGTCTACGTGCCGGGCTGTCCGCCCACGGCCGAGGCGCTGGTCTACGGCGTGATCCAGCTTCAGGCGAAGATCCGCCGCACCAATACCATCGCCCGTCAATAAAGCCCCGAGCGTCCCCTCAATATGGCAAGCAAAATCGAGACCCTCAAGGCAAACCTCGAAGCCGCGCTCGGCGCGCGCGTGGTGAGCCTCACCGAAGCGATCGGTGAACTGACGCTCGTCGTGAAGGCGAGCGATTACCTCGAAGTCGCAAAGATGCTGCGCGACGATCCGAAGCTCCGTTTCGAGCAACTGATCGACCTGTGCGGCGTCGACTACCAGACCTTCGGCGACGGCGCCTACGACGGCCCGCGTTTCGCGGCCGTGTCGCACCTGCTGTCGGTCACGAACAACTGGCGCCTGCGCCTGCGTGCATTCGCGCCGGACGACGACCTGCCGATCGTGGCATCGCTGGTCGACATCTGGACCTCCGCGAACTGGTACGAGCGCGAAGCGTTCGACCTGTACGGCATCGTGTTCGAAGGCCACCCCGACCTGCGCCGCATCCTCACCGACTACGGCTTCATCGGCCACCCGTTCCGCAAGGACTTCCCGGTGTCGGGCTATGTCGAAATGCGTTACGACCCGGAAGAGAAGCGGGTCGTGTACCAGCCGGTGACGATCGAGCCGCGCGAAATCACGCCGCGCGTGATCCGCGAGGATCGCTATGGCGGTCTGAAACATTAAGGGGGCGTCATGGCAGAAATCAAGAACTACACGCTCAACTTCGGCCCGCAGCACCCGGCAGCGCACGGCGTGCTGCGCCTCGTGCTCGAGCTCGACGGCGAAGTCATCCAGCGTGCCGATCCGCACATCGGCCTGCTGCACCGCGCGACGGAAAAGCTCGCGGAATCCAAAACGTTCATCCAGTCCGTGCCGTACATGGACCGTCTCGACTACGTGTCGATGATGGTCAACGAGCACGGCTACGTGCTCGCGATCGAAAAGCTGCTCGGCATCGAAGTGCCGGAGCGCGCGCAGTACATCCGCGTGCTGTTCGACGAAATCACGCGCGTGCTGAACCACCTGATGTGGATCGGCGCGCACGCGCTCGACGTCGGCGCGATGGCCGTGTTCCTGTACGCGTTCCGCGAGCGTGAAGACCTGATGGACGTGTACGAAGCGGTGTCCGGCGCCCGGATGCACGCGGCGTACTATCGTCCGGGCGGCGTCTATCGCGATCTGCCTGACGCAATGCCGCAATACAAGGCGTCGAAGATTCGCAACGAGAAGGCGCTCGCGAAGATGAACGAAGCGCGCAGCGGCTCGGTGCTCGACTTCATCGACGACTTCTTCACGCGCTTCCCGAAGTGCGTCGACGAATACGAAACGCTGCTCACCGACAACCGGATCTGGAAACAGCGTCTGGTCGGGATCGGCGTGGTCAGCCCGGAACGTGCGCTGCAGATGGGCCTGACGGGCCCGATGCTGCGCGGCTCGGGCATCGCCTGGGACCTGCGCAAGAAGCAGCCGTACGAAGTGTACGATCGCATGGATTTCGACGTGCCGGTCGGCGTGAACGGCGATTGCTACGACCGCTATCTGGTGCGCGTCGAAGAAATGCGCCAGTCGATCCGCATCGCGAAACAGTGTATTGAGTGGCTCCGCAAGAATCCGGGCCCGGTGATGACGGACAATCACAAGGTTGCACCGCCGTCGCGCGTCGGCATGAAGACCAACATGGAAGACTTGATTCACCACTTCAAGCTCTTCACCGAAGGTTTCCATGTGCCGGAAGGCGAAGCGTACGCGGCGGTCGAGCATCCGAAGGGTGAGTTCGGCATCTACCTCGTGTCGGATGGTGCCAACAAGCCGTATCGCCTCAAGATTCGCGCACCGGGTTTCGCGCACCTGGCGTCGCTCGACGAAATGGCGCGCGGTCACATGATCGCCGACGCCGTCACGATCATCGGTACGCAAGACATCGTGTTCGGCGAAATCGATCGCTAATGGTTAGCGCCGCCCGCGCGAGCGGGCGGCGAGCAGCAAGTCACACGCGATGCGCGCTGAACCGGCGCGGCTTCGCAAGCTGTCAACAGAGTGAGCGCCAGGTCTGCCGTCCATGCACCCCAGTGTGCGGCAGGTTGTTCGTTCGGTAGGAATTGAAAGAGTCGTGTCTGAAAATGATCTCAGCTGAAGGCCTGAAGGAAATCGATCGAGCGTTGACGAAGTATCCCGCCGATCAGAAACAGTCCGCCGTGATGTCGGCATTGGCCGTTGCTCAGGAAGAGCACGGCTGGCTGTCGCCCGAACTGATGCAGTTCGTCGCGGACTATCTCGGCATGCCGGCCGTTGCCGTGCAGGAAGTCGCGACGTTCTACACGATGTACGAGCTCAACCCGGTCGGCAAGCACAAGATCACGCTCTGCACGAACCTGCCGTGCCAGCTCGGCCCGGACGGTGGCGCGGAAGCGACCGCCGACTACCTGAAACAGAAGCTGGGCATCGGCTTCGGCGAGACCACGCCTGACGGCAAGTTCACGCTGAAGGAAGGCGAATGCATGGGCTCGTGCGGCGATGCGCCGGTGCTGCTGGTGAACAATCACAGAATGTGCAGCTTCATGAGCCGCGAGAAGATCGACCAGCTGCTTGAGGAGCTCTCGAAATGACGTCCCTCCACGACCGTCACATCAAACCGCTGATCCTCGCTGGTCTGAACGGCGAGAACTGGCATCTCGAAGATTACGTCGCGCGCGGCGGCTACAAGCAGCTGCGCCGCATTCTCGAAGAAAAGATTCCGCCCGAGCAGGTGATCGCCGACGTCAAGGCGTCGGGCCTGCGTGGCCGTGGCGGTGCGGGCTTCCCGACCGGCCTGAAGTGGAGTTTCATGCCGCGCCAGTTCCCGGGGCAGAAGTACCTCGTCTGCAATTCGGACGAAGGCGAGCCGGGCACGTTCAAGGATCGCGACATCCTGCGCTGGAACCCGCACGCGCTGATCGAAGGCATGGCCATCGGCGCGTACGCGATGGGCATCACCGTCGGCTACAACTACATCCACGGCGAAATCTTCGAAGTGTATCGACGCTTCGAAGCCGCGCTCGATGAAGCGCGCGCCGCGGGGTTCCTCGGCGACAACATCATGGGCTCGGAATTCTCGTTCCAGCTGCACGCGCATCACGGTTACGGCGCGTACATCTGCGGCGAAGAAACGGCACTGCTCGAGTCGCTCGAAGGCAAGAAGGGCCAGCCGCGCTTCAAGCCGCCGTTCCCGGCGAGCTTCGGCGTGTACGGCAAGCCCACCACGATCAACAACACCGAGACGTTCGCCGCGGTGCCGTTCCTGCTGTCCATCGGGCCGCAGAATTACCTCGAGATCGGCAAGCCGAACAACGGCGGCACGAAGATTTTCTCGGTGTCGGGCGACGTCGAGCGTCCGGGCAACTATGAAGTGCCGCTCGGCACGCCGTTCGCGACGCTGATGGAGCTTGCCGGCGGGATGCGCGGCGGCAAGAAGATCAAGGCCGTGATTCCGGGCGGTTCGTCGGCGCCGGTGATCCCGGGCGACATCATGATGCAGACGGATCTCGACTACGATTCGATCGCGAAGGCGGGCTCGATGCTCGGTTCCGGCGCGGTGATCGTGATGGACGAGACGCGTTGCATGGTGCGCTCGCTGCTGCGCCTGTCGTACTTCTACTACGAGGAATCGTGCGGCCAGTGCACGCCGTGCCGTGAAGGCACCGGCTGGCTGTATCGCGTCGTGAACCGTATCGAGCACGGCGAAGGCCGCCAGGAAGATCTGGACCTGCTGAACTCGGTTGCCGAGAACATCATGGGTCGCACGATCTGTGCACTCGGCGATGCGGCGGCGATGCCGGTACGCGGGATGCTCAAGCACTACTGGGACGAATTCGCGTACCACGTCGAGCACAAGCACTGCATGGTCGGCGGCCACGCGCACGCGGCGGCAGCCTGAAGCGAACCCGGTTGCGGAATTTGAGCGCACGGTCGGGCGAAGGCGCGAACGGGCGGAAATAGGTTAAGGACCATTCACCATCATGGTTGAACTTGAAATAGACGGCAAGAAGGTCGAGGTGCCCGAAGGCAGCATGGTGATCCAGGCTGCGCACAAGGCGGATACGTACATTCCTCACTTCTGCTATCACAAGAAACTGTCGGTTGCGGCCAACTGCCGGATGTGTCTCGTCGAAGTCGAGAAGATGCCGAAGGCCGTGCCTGCCTGCGCGACCCCCGTGTCGGCCGGCATGATCGTCCATACGCAATCCGACAAGGCCGTGAAGGCGCAGCAGTCGGTGATGGAATTCCTCCTCATCAACCACCCGCTCGATTGCCCGATCTGCGATCAGGGCGGCGAATGCCAGCTGCAGGATCTGGCGGTCGGTTACGGCAAGTCGTCGTCGCGTTACGCGGAAGAGAAGCGCGTGGTGTTCCACAAGAACGTGGGCCCGCTGATCTCGATGGAAGAAATGTCGCGCTGCATCCACTGCACGCGCTGCGTCCGCTTCGGCCAGGAAATCGCCGGCGTGATGGAGTTCGGCATGCTGGGCCGCGGCGAGCACTCGGAAATCACGACGTTCGTCGGCAAGACGGTCGATTCCGAAATGTCGGGCAACATGATCGACCTGTGCCCGGTCGGCGCGCTGACCAGCAAACCGTTCCGCTACAGCGCCCGTACGTGGGAACTGTCGCGCCGCAAGTCGGTGAGCCCGCACGATTCCGTCGGTGCGAACCTCGTCGTTCAAGTGAAGAACAATCGCGTGATGCGCGTGCTGCCGTTCGAGAACGAAGCCATCAACGAATGCTGGATCTCGGACAAGGATCGCTTCTCGTATGAAGGCCTCAACAGCGAAGAGCGCCTGACGAAGCCGATGCTGAAGCAGGGCGGCCAGTGGATCGAGACCGACTGGCAGACCGCACTCGAATACGTCGCGAAGGGCCTGAAGGGGATCGCCGCGGATCACGGCGCGAACGCGCTGGCGATGCTCGCGAGCGCGCACAGCACGGCCGAAGAGCTGTTCCTCGTGAAGCAGCTCGCCAACGAACTGAAGACGCCGAACGTCGACTTCCGTCTGCGTCAGCAGGATTTCTCGGCGCCGGTCCAGGGCGCACCGTGGCTCGGCATGCCGATCGCCGACCTGTCGAACGTGGATGCCGCGTTCGTCGTCGGTTCGTTCCTGCGTCGCGACCACCCGCTGTTCGCCGCCCGCCTGCGTCAGGCCGCGAAGAACGGCGCGAAGCTGCACTTCCTGCACGCGACCAGTGACGACGCCCTGATCCCGACCGCGCAGCGCATCGTTGCTGCACCGTCGGCATGGCTCGACCAGCTGGCCGGCATCGCAGCGGCCGTCGCGCAACTGCGCGGCGTCGCACTGCCCGACACGCTCGCGGGCGTCACGGCATCGCCGGCCGCGCAGGCTGTCGCCCAGTCGCTCGCGAACGGCGAACGCCGCGCGGTGCTGCTCGGCAACGTCGCGGTCCGCCATCCGGAATTCGCGAAGCTGCACGCCGTTGCCAAGTGGATCGCCGACAACACCGGCGCCACGTTCGGCTTCCTGACGGAAGCGGCAAACACGGTCGGCGCGCACGTCGTCGGCGCACTGCCGGGCGAAGGCGGCCTGAACGCGCGCGAAGCGTTCGCGCAGCCGCGCAAGGGCTACGTGCTGCTGAACGTCGAACCGGAATTCGACACCGCCGATCCGGCGCAGGCGCTTGCCGCGCTGAACCAGGCCGAGATGGTCGTCGTGATGTCGCCGTTCAAGCATGGCCTCGACTACGCCGACGTGCTGCTGCCGGTTGCGCCGTTCACGGAAACGGCCGGTACGTACGTGAATGCGGAAGGCACCGTGCAGAGCTTCAATGGCGTCGTGCGCCCGCTCGGCGACACGCGTCCGGGCTGGAAGGTGCTGCGCGTGCTCGGTAGCCTGCTCGGCCTGCCGAACTTCGAATACGAGACCGCGGAAGAAGTGCGTCTCGCCGCGCTCGGCGATGCCGGCGTCGCGAGCCGCCTGTCGAACCAGACGTCGGTCGCGCCGGTGCGCGTCGCGGCAAATGCCGCGAACGGCGGTTTCGAGCGCCTGGCCGATGTGCCGATCTATCACGCCGACGCACTCGTGCGGCGCGCAGGTGCGCTGCACCTGACGACGGCCGCGAAGGCGGCGAATGCCGCGGCGCTGCCGGCCGCGCTGTTCGACAAGCTGGGCTTGAAGGAAGGCGACGCGGTGCGCGTGCGCCAGGGCGAGCGTGCGGTGCAGTTGCCGGCCGTGCGCGACGCGAATCTTGCGGAGACCGTCGTTCGCGTGTCGGCGGCGACGCCTGCCGGCGCAGCGCTCGGCAGCCTGTCCGGTGAACTGGTGGTGGAGAAGGCGTAAATGAGCTTGTTCGATACGATCAACGCGGGCGGGTCCCAGCTTCTCGGTTTCGCATGGCCGACGGTATGGGCAATCGTGCGCATCCTCGTCGTCTCCGTCGTCATCCTGCTGTGCGTCGCGTACCTGATTCTGTGGGAACGCAAGCTGATCGGCTGGATGCACGTGCGTCTCGGCCCGAACCGCGTCGGCCCCGGCGGTTTGCTGCAGCCGATCGCCGACGTGTTGAAGCTGCTGCTGAAGGAAGTCATTCAGCCGAGCGCCGCCAGCCGCTGGCTGTACCTGATCGCACCGGTGATGACCGTCGTGCCGGCGTTCGCCGTTTGGGCCGTGATCCCGTTCCAGGCCGAAGCGGTCCTCGCGAACGTGAACGCGGGCCTGCTGTACGCGATGGCGATCTCGTCGATCGGCGTGTACGCGGTGATTCTCGCGGGCTGGGCATCGAACTCGAAGTACGCGTTCCTCGGCGCGATGCGCGCCGCGGCACAGATGGTGTCGTACGAAATCTCGATGGGCTTCGCGCTGGTGCTGGTGCTGATGACGGCCGGCAGCCTGAACCTGTCGGAAATCGTCGGTTCGCAGCAGCACGGCTTCTTCGCGGGCCACGGCGTGAACTTCCTGTCGTGGAACTGGCTGCCGCTGCTGCCGGCGTTCGTCGTGTACTTCATCTCGGGCATCGCCGAAACGAACCGCCACCCGTTCGACGTGGTGGAAGGGGAGTCGGAAATCGTTGCCGGTCACATGATCGATTACTCGGGCATGGCGTTCGCGCTGTTCTTCCTCGCCGAGTACATCAACATGATCGTGATCTCGGCGTTGACCGCGACGCTGTTCCTCGGCGGCTGGGATGCACCGTTCGAATTCCTGTCGTTCATTCCGGGCATCTTCTGGCTGGTGCTGAAGATATTCGCGCTGCTGTCGGTGTTCATCTGGGTTCGCGCGACGTTCCCGCGTTTCCGTTACGACCAGATCATGCGCTTGGGCTGGAAGGTGTTCCTGCCCGTCACGGTGGTCTGGGTGGTCGTGGTCGGCTTCTGGATGATGTCGCCGCTCAACATCTGGGTGAAGTAATCGGACGAAATCATGAGCGCAATCCAACACTTCTTTAAGACCTTCTTCCTGACCGAGCTGCTGCAGGGGCTCGCGCTGACGGGCCGTTACACGTTCAAGCGCAAGGTCACCGTGCAGTTCCCGGAAGAAAAGACGCCGATCTCGCCGCGTTTCCGCGGGCTGCATGCGCTGCGCCGGTACGAAAACGGCGAAGAGCGCTGCATCGCGTGCAAGCTGTGCGAGGCCGTGTGCCCCGCGATGGCGATCACGATCGAATCGGAAACGCGCGCGGACAACACGCGCCGCACGACGCGCTACGACATCGACCTGACGAAGTGCATCTTCTGCGGTTTCTGCGAAGAGAGCTGCCCGGTCGATTCGATCGTCGAGACGCAGATTCTCGAGTACCACGGCGAAAAGCGCGGCGACCTGTATTTCACGAAGGAAATGCTGCTCGCGGTGGGCGATCGCTACGAGAAGGACATCGCCGCGGCGAAGGCTGCCGACGCGCCGTATCGTTGATTGTGTTTGCAGTGCCGGCCCGAAGCCAGGGCCGAGCCGCCGCGACGGGTGCGGCACGCGAGAGCGTCCCGCAAGCCGCGCCTGACTATGGCCTAACGATGAACCGGTAATCATGGAATTCACGACCGTACTGTTCTACATCTTCGCGCTGCTCCTGGTGGTATCAGGGCTGAAGGTGATCACTTCGCGCAACCCGGTGGCGTCTGCGCTTTTCCTTGTGCTGGCGTTCTTCAACGCCGCCGCGATCTGGATGCTGCTGGAAGCGGAGTTCCTCGCGATCCTGCTGGTGCTGGTCTACGTGGGCGCTGTGATGGTGCTGTTCCTGTTCGTCGTGATGATGCTGGACATCAACATCGACTACCTGCGCCGTGACTTCAAGCGCTTCGTCCCGATGGCGACCGTGGTCGGCGCGATCATCGTGATCGAAACCGCGCTGATCCTGTGGCGCGGCTACGGCGACACGCAGACGGTGCACGCGATGGCGACGGGCGAGATGGCCAACTGGTCGAACACGCGCCTGATCGGCAAGGTGATCTACACCGACTACATCTTCGCGTTTGAAATCGCCGGCCTCGTGCTGCTGGTCGCGATCATTGCCGCGATCGGGCTGACCGAGCGCAAGGGCAAGGACAGCAAGCGCCAGCGCGTGTCGGATCAGGTCAAGGTGCGCCGCAACGATCGCGTGCGCCTCGTGAAGATGGACGCGGAAAAGCCGCAGCCGGAAACGGCGCAGAGCGAAGCCGGTTCGGGCACCAACGGCTAAGCGGAGGAAAAGAAAACATGCTGACTCTTGCTCATTACCTCGTGCTCGGCGCGATCCTCTTTGCGATCGCGATCGTCGGGATCTTCCTGAACCGCCGCAACGTCATCATCATCCTGATGTCGATCGAACTGATGCTGCTGGCGGTGAATACCAACTTCGTCGCGTTTTCGCATTACCTCGGCGACGTGCACGGCCAGATCTTCGTGTTCTTCGTGCTGACCGTCGCCGCAGCGGAAGCCGCGATCGGTCTCGCGATTCTGGTGACCCTGTTCCGTAAGCTCGACACGATCAATGTCGAGGATCTCGATCAGCTCAAAGGTTAATTTCAGGCAACGCTGTTATGTCAACGACACTCAATGAAAACCTGCTGCTGGCGATTCCGCTCGCTCCGCTGGCCGGCTCGCTGATTGCGGGGCTGTTCGGGAACGCAGTCGGGCGCAAGGGCGCACACCGGATCACGATCCTCGGCGTAATGATCGCGTTCCTCCTGTCGGCGAAAGTCTTCTTCGACGTGATGGGCGGCGCAAGCTTCAACGCGACCGTCTACGAATGGATGAACGTCGGCTCGCTGAAGCTCGAAGTCGGCTTCCTCGTCGATTCGCTGACCGCGATGATGATGGTCGTCGTGACCTTCGTCTCGCTGATGGTGCACGTGTACACGATCGGCTACATGGCGGAGGAAGACGGCTACCAGCGCTTCTTCTCGTACATCTCGCTGTTCACGTTCTCGATGCTGATGCTCGTGATGAGCAACAACTTCCTGCAGCTGTTCTTCGGCTGGGAAGCGGTGGGTCTGGTGTCGTACCTGCTGATCGGCTTCTACTTCACGCGTGAGAGCGCGATCTACGCGAACATGAAGGCGTTCCTCGTGAACCGCGTGGGCGACTTCGGCTTCCTGCTCGGCATCGGCCTGCTGCTCGCATTCGCCGGCTCGATGAACTACGGCGAAGTGTTCGCGAAGCGCGCGGAACTCGCGAGCCTGCACTTCCCGGGCACCGACTGGGGCCTGCTGACCGTCGCCTGTATCTGCCTGTTCATCGGCGCGATGGGCAAGTCGGCACAGTTCCCGCTGCACGTGTGGCTGCCGGACTCGATGGAAGGCCCGACCCCGATCTCCGCGCTGATTCACGCGGCGACGATGGTGACCGCGGGCATCTTCATGGTGTCGCGCATGTCGCCGCTGTTCGAGCTGTCGGATACCGCGCTGTCGTTCATCACGGTGATCGGCGCGATCACGGCGCTCTTCATGGGCTTCCTCGGCATCGTCCAGAACGACATCAAGCGCGTGGTCGCGTACTCGACGCTCTCGCAGCTCGGCTACATGACCGTCGCGCTCGGCGTGTCCGCTTACCCGGTCGCCGTGTTCCACCTGATGACGCACGCGTTCTTCAAGGCGCTGCTGTTCCTCGGCGCAGGCTCGGTCATCATGGGCATGCACCACGACCAGGACATGCGCAACATGGGTGGCCTGCGCAAGTACATGCCGATCACGTGGATCACGTCGCTCGTCGGTTCGCTCGCGCTGATCGGCACGCCGTTCTTCTCGGGCTTCTACTCGAAGGACTCGATCATCGACGCGGTGAAGCTGTCGCACCTGCCGGGTGCGGGCTTCGCGTACTTCGCGGTCGTCGCGAGCGTGTTCGTCACGGCGCTGTACTCGTTCCGCATGTACTTCCTGGTGTTCCACGGCGAAGAGCGCTTCCGCAAGCCGAAGCATCCGGAATCGCCGATGGGCATGGCGGCTGCGCACGGCCACGACGACCACGGCCATGGCCACGGTCATGACGACCACGCGCACGAACCGCACGAGACCCCGTGGGTCGTGTGGGTGCCGCTGGTCCTGCTGGCGATCCCGTCGGTCATCATCGGCGCGTTCGCGATCAGCCCGATGCTGTTCGGCGACTTCTTCCAGCACGGCGTTGCATTCGACAAGGTGATCTTCATCGGCGAAAACCATCCGGCCCTGGCCGAGATGGCCGAGGAGTTCCACGGCTGGGTGGGCATGGGCCTGCACTCGGTGTCGGGCCTGCCGGTCTGGCTCGCGCTCGCCGGTGTCGTTGTCGCGTGGTTCCTGTACCTGAAGCGTCCGGAACTGCCGGCGTCGATCCGCCGCGCGTTCGGCCCGATCTACACGCTGCTGGACAACAAGTACTACATGGACAAGATCAACGAAGTGGTGTTCGCCCGTGGTTCGGTGGCGATCGGCCGCGGCCTGTGGAAGGAAGGTGACGTCGTGGTGATCGACGGCCTCGTCAACGGCAGCGCCCGGTTCATCGGCTGGTTCGCCGGCGTGATCCGCTTCCTCCAATCCGGTTACATCTATCACTACGCGTTCGCCATGATCATCGGCATGCTGGGGCTCCTGACCCTGTTTGTAACGCTCGGCGGCAAATAAGGCGGGGGACAACTTAATGCACGCTTTTCCGATTCTCAGTACCGCGATCTGGCTGCCGATCGTTTTCGGCCTCCTCGTGCTTGCGGTGGGTAACGACAAAAATCCGGGGACGGCCCGCTGGATCGCGCTGATCGGTTCGCTGCTCGGCCTTGCGGTCACGATCCCGCTGATCACGGGCTTCGACTCGAGCACGGCTGCGCTGCAGTTCGTCGAGAAGTCGACCTGGATCGAACGCTTCGACATCGCGTATCACCTCGGCGTCGACGGCATCTCGATGTGGTTCGTCGTGCTGACCGCGCTGATCACGGTGATCGTCGTGATCGCCGCATGGGAAGTGATCACCGAGAACGTCGCGCAGTACCTCGCGGCGTTCCTGATCCTGTCCGGGATCATGATCGGCGTATTCTCGGCGGCCGATGGCCTGCTGTTCTACGTGTTCTTCGAAGCGACCCTGATCCCGATGTACATCATCATCGGCGTGTGGGGCGGCCCGAACCGCGTGTATGCGGCATTCAAGTTCTTCCTGTACACGCTCGCCGGCTCGCTGCTGATGCTGGTCGCGCTGATCTACCTGTACACGGAAACGCATTCGTTCGACCTCGCGACGTGGCAGAACGCCAAGATCGCGATGACGCCGCAGATACTGTTGTTCATTGCGTTCTTCCTCGCGTTCGCGGTGAAGGTGCCGATGTGGCCGGTCCACACCTGGCTGCCGGACGCGCACGTGGAAGCGCCGACGGGCGGCTCGGTCGTGCTGGCTGCGATCATGCTGAAGCTCGGCGCATACGGTTTCCTGCGTTTCTCGCTGCCGATCACGCCTGACGCGAGCCACTTCCTGGCGCCCGTCGTGATCACGCTGTCGCTGATCGCGGTGATTTACATCGGCCTCGTCGCGATGGTGCAGGCCGACATGAAGAAGCTGGTCGCGTATTCGTCGATCGCACACATGGGCTTCGTCACGCTCGGCTTCTTCATCTTCAACCAGCTCGGCGTCGAAGGCGCGATCATCCAGATGATCTCGCACGGCTTCGTGTCGGGCGCGATGTTCCTCTGTATCGGCGTGCTGTACGACCGCGTGCACTCGCGCCAGATCGCCGACTACGGTGGCGTCGTCAACGTGATGCCGAAGTTCGCGGCCTTCGCGATGCTGTTCTCGATGGCCAACTGCGGCCTGCCGGGCACGTCGGGTTTCGTCGGTGAGTTCATGGTGATTCTCGCGGCCGTCCAGTACAACTTCTGGATCGCATTCGGCGCGGCATTCACGCTGATCCTCGGCGCTGCCTACACGCTGTGGATGTACAAGCGCGTGTACTTCGGCGCGGTGGCGAACGATCACGTTGCCAAGCTGAAAGACATCGGCCGTCGCGAATTCCTGATGCTGGCCGTGCTCGCCGCGTTCACGCTGCTGATGGGCCTGTATCCGAAGCCTTTCACCGACGTGATGCACGTTTCCGTGGAAAACCTCCTCTCCCACGTCGCGCAGTCGAAGCTGCCGCTGGCCCAGTAATCGCGAGCGGAGGAACTCAAGATCATGCAAAACGCCCCTATGAATGTTCTGTTGCCTGACGCGCTGGTGCTGGCCGCCATCGTCGTCGCCTGGCTGAACGACACCTTTACCGGTGCCTCCGGCCGCCGCCTGACTTATCTGATCGCGGTTGTCTCGTCGGTCGTCGCCGGCGTGTGGTTCGCGGTGCAGGCACTCGACCCGCAGCAGTACTACTTCTTCTCGAAGATGGTCGTCGTCGACTCGTTCGCGAGCATGATGAAGGCTGTCGTGTCGTTCGGTTTCGCGGTCTCGCTCGTCTATTCGCGCAAGTACCTCGAAGATCGCGACATGTTCCGCGGTGACGTGTTCCTGCTCGGCATGTTCTCGCTGCTCGGTCAGCTGGTCATGGTGTCGGGCAACAACTTCCTGACGCTGTACCTCGGTCTCGAACTGATGTCGCTGTCGCTGTACGCCGTCATCGCGCTGCGCCGCGATGCCGCGCAGTCGAGCGAAGCCGCGATGAAGTACTACGTGCTGGGCGCGCTCGCATCGGGCTTCGTGCTGTACGGCATCTCGATGCTGTACGGTGCGACCGGCTCGCTCGAACTGGGCGAGGTGTACAAGGCGGTCGGCGGCAACACCGATGCAGCCGTGCTGATGTTCGGCGTGGTCTTCATCGTCGCCGGTATCGCGTTCAAGCTCGGCGCCGTGCCGTTCCACATGTGGGTGCCGGACGTCTACCAGGGCGCGCCGACCGCGATGACGCTGTTCGTCGGCGGCGGCCCGAAGGTTGCCGCGTTCGCGTGGGGCCTGCGCTTCCTGGTGATGGGCCTGCTGCCGCTCGCACAGAACTGGCAGACCGCGCTCGTGATCCTGGCCGCACTGTCGCTGATCGTCGGCAACATCACGGGTATCGTCCAGCGCAACATCAAGCGGATGCTTGCGTACTCGGCGATCTCGAACATGGGCTTCGTGCTGCTCGGCCTGCTCGCGGGTATCGTGAAGGGCGACGCAACGGCGCCGGCGAACGCATACAGCTCGGCGATGTTCTACGCGATCGTCTACCTGATCACGACGCTCGGCTCGTTCGGCGTGGTGATGCTGCTCGCACGCCGCGATTTCGAAGCCGAAACGATCGACGACTTCAAGGGCCTCAACAAGCGCAGCCCGGTGTTCGCGTTCGTGATGATGGTCATGATGTTCTCGCTGGCCGGTATTCCGCCGACCGTCGGCTTCTACGCGAAGCTCGCCGTGCTCGAGGCGACCGTCAACGCGGGCCTCACGTGGCTGGCCGTGCTGGCCGTGATCACGTCGCTGTTCGGCGCGTTCTACTACCTGCGCATCGTGAAGCTGATGTACTTCGATGCACCGCAGGATACGACGCCGATTTCGGGTGATTTCTGCAAGCGCACGATCCTCGTGCTGAACGGCCTCGCGGTCGTCGCGCTCGGCCTGATCCCGAGCCCGCTGCTGACGGCCTGCCTGCAGGCAATTCGTCACACGCTGCCGCTGTAATGTCGGCAGCCGGCTGGTTTATCGTGCTGTTGGCGCTCGTCTGCGCCAACCTGCCGTTCCTGAACCAACGCCTCTTCGCCGTCGTGCCGTTCGGCACGGCGAAGAAGAGCGGGTGGGTGCGGATCGGCGAGCTGATCGTGCTGTACTTCATCGTCGGCGCGCTCGGCTTCTGGCTCGAGTCGCGCGCCGGCAACCGCTTCGAACAGGGCTGGCAGTTCTACGCGATCACGTTCAGTCTTTTCGTCGTGTTCGCGTTTCCCGGCTTCACGTTCCAGTATCTCGTCAAACGACGCTGACGGCTCCGGCCGTCGCGCTCAATTTTGGAGCCGCCGATGGCCGAACTACCCAATCACGACGCCGCACTGACCGAAACCTGCCTCGAAAGCGAGGCGATCTTCGAAGGCGCGTTCCTCAAGCTCAAGCGCGATACCGTCCGTCTGCCGGATGGCAAGAAAGCCACGCGCGAATACGTCCAGCATCCGGGCGCGGTGATGGTGATCCCGCTGTTCGACGACGGCCGTGTGCTGATGGAAAGCCAGTATCGCTACCCGATCGGCAAGGTGATGGCTGAATTCCCGGCCGGCAAGCTCGATCCGAACGAAGGCGCGCTCGCATGCGCGGTACGCGAACTGCGCGAGGAAACCGGCTACACGGCACGCGAGTACGTGTTCCTGGCCCGGATTCACCCGATCATTTCCTATTCGACCGAATTCATCGACCTGTACCTGGCGCGCGGGCTGACGGCCGGCGAGCGCAAGCTCGATGAAGGCGAATTCCTCGAGACCTTCACTGCGACGCAGGCCGACCTGCAGGAATGGGTGCGCACGGGCCAGATCTCCGACGTGAAGACGATCATCGGCACGATGTGGCTCGACAAGGTGCTGTCCGGGACGTGGCCGCTCGGGCCGGTCCTGACGCCCTGAGCGCGGCGTCAGCAATGGGTGGGGCGCCGCGTTACAATCCGGTGACGCGGCGCCATCGCGGCGCGCGATCAATATTTAGCACGACCGTTCACAAAACCGCTTTTTGCGCTACACTCGCCACACGCCCTGATTCAGCATGAAGGTCCTCGATTTACAGTGCCCGCACGGTCATCGGTTCGAAGGCTGGTTCGCTTCCGCCGATGAATTCGAAGCGCAGTTGTCCCGCAAGCTGGTCGAATGTCCGGTGTGCGGAACGACCGAGGTCAACCGTCTGCCGTCGGCGCCGCGCCTGAACCTGTCGGGCGCGACGCAGGCCCAGCCGGTCGATTCGCGTGCACTGCAGGCGCAGGTAATGCGTGCGCTGCGCGAGGTGCTGGAGAAAACCGAGAATGTGGGCGAGCGCTTCGCCGAGGAAGCGCGGCGCATCCATTACAACGAGGCGCCGGCACGCAGCATTCGTGGCGTCACGACGCCCGAAGATGCGCAATCCTTGGCCGAAGAAGGCATCGACGTGATGCCGCTGCCGATTCCTGCCGCGCTGAAAGAACCGCTGCAATAACATTTGCAGAGAGTCTTTGTCGGGCCGGTCGGCTGCGGACAGGAGACACTGCGCATGGATCTGGATTATTCCCCCTCGGACGACGCGTTCCGCGTCGACGTTCGCGCCTGGCTTGAGGCCAACCTGCCTCACGCACTGCGCGCCAAAGTACTCGATCACAAGCGACTCGATCGCGAGGATTTCGCGAGCTGGCACCGGATTCTCGGTAAGCGAGGCTGGTCTGCGCCCGCGTGGCCGGTCGAATATGGCGGCCCGGGCTGGAACGCGACGCAACGACACATCTGGGACGAGGAGTGCGCGCGGATCGGTGCGCCGACCGTGCTGCCGTTTGGCGTATCGATGGTCGCGCCGGTGCTGATGAAATACGGCAGCGAAGCGCAGAAACGTCATTATCTGCCGCGCATTCTCGATGGCACCGACTGGTGGTGCCAGGGCTATTCGGAGCCGGGTTCGGGATCCGACCTCGCGTCGTTGCGCACGCGCGCGGAGCGCCAGGGAGACCACTACGTCGTCAATGGCCAGAAGACCTGGACGACGCTCGGCCAGTACGCCGACATGATGTTCTGCCTCGTGCGCACCGATCCGGCCGCGAAGAAACAGGAGGGCATCTCGTTCCTGCTGATCGACATGAAGACGCCCGGCATCACGGTGCGCCCGATCGTCATGCTCGACGAGGACCACGAGGTCAACGAGGTGTTCTTCGAGGACGTGAAGGTGCCGGTCGAGAATCTCGTCGGCGACGAGAATCGCGGCTGGACCTACGCGAAATACCTGCTTGGCCATGAGCGCACCGGCATCGCGCGCGTCGGCGGGTCGAAGCGCGAGCTCGCGTTCCTGAAGCGTGTGGCGTCGAACCAGCGCAAGAACGGCAAGCCGTTGCTCGCCGATCCCGTGTTCGCCGCGAAGGTCGCGGCGCTCGAGGTCGAGCTGATGGCGCTGGAGGTGACGGTGCTGCGCGTCGTCAGCCGCGAGACGAGCGGCAAGGGGCCGGGCCCCGAGGCGTCGATGCTGAAGATCAAGGGCACGGAAGTGCAGCAGGCGCTCACCGAGCTGATGGTCGACGCGATCGGCCCGCTCGCCGCACCGTTCGACGTACCGTTCCTCGACGGCCAGCGCGAGCACAGCATCGCGGGCGACGACGATGCGGCACCGCTTGCCGCGTACTACTTCAATTATCGGAAGACGTCGATCTACGGCGGCTCGAACGAGATCCAGAAGAACATCATCGCGCAGATGATTCTGGGGCTGTGATCAGGGAACGGAGACAACCATGGATTTCAGCTTTACCGATGAGCAGCAGCAGTTTGCCGACGCGCTGCGCCGTTATCTCGGCGAGCAATACGGCTTCGAAGCGCGCCAGGCAATCGTGCGCAGCGATGCGGGAGTGTCGGATACGCAATGGAGCGCGTTCGCCGAACTGGGGTTGACCGCGCTGCCCGTGCCGGACGCGCAGGGTGGCTTTGGCGGCGGCCCGGTCGACATGCTGGTCGTGATGCAGGAACTCGGCCGTGCGCTCGTGATCGAGCCATACTGGGCAACGGCGGTGGGCGTCGAGGCCTTGCGCATTGCCGGTTCCGGCGCGGCTGAGGACGCGGCGCTGCTGGAAGCCGTCGCGCAGGGGCAGAAGCGTGTGGCAGTCGCATTCCACGAACCGCATGCGCGCTACGACCTGTTCGAACTCGGCACGCGTGCGCGCGAGCAGGGCGGCACGTACCGGCTGACCGGCACGAAGTCGGTCGTTCAGCATGGCGCACAGGCGGACGCGTGGATCGTGCCCGCACGCGTCGACGGTGGCGGCATCGGCCTCTTCGTCGTCGAACGGGAGGCCGCGAACGCGAAGGTGGCCGACTACCGGACGATCGACGGCCAGCGCGCCGCGACGATCGGGTTCAATGAAACGCCGGCGCGACTGCTGACAGGCGGTGCGCGCGACGCTGCGGCCCTCGAGCAGGTTGCCGATTACGCGACGTTCCTGCTGTGCGCGGAAGCGGTCGGTGTGCTCGACGAACTGAATCGCGCGACGGTCGAATACACGAAGACGCGCGAACAGTTCGGCGTACCGATCGCGCGCTTCCAGGCGCTTCAGCACCGTATGGTCGACATGCTGATCCATGCCGAGCAGGCGCGCTCGCTGACCTATCTGGCAGCCGTACGCTACGCGAGCGGCGATGCCGATGCGCGGCGCAAGGCCGTGTCGGCCGCGAAAGCGCGTGTCGGCACCGCCGCGCGCTTCGTCGGCCAGCAGGCCGTCCAGCTGCACGGCGGCATGGGCGTGACCAACGAGGTCGCCGCCGCACACTTGTTCAAGCGGCTGACGATCATCGAGACGACGCTCGGCGACACCGATCATCATCTTGCCCGCATCGCGGCGCTACCCGATTTCGCGCAGACCGACGCAGCATGACGGCGACGCGCGAGCGCACCAGACAAGGAGATACCGAGTGGGCATCAGTTACGAAGACCTGGTGGTCGGCAGTACCACCGAAGTGGGCCGCTACACGTTCGAACCGGACGACATCAAGGCGTTCGCACAACGCTATGACCCGCAGCCGTTCCACCTTGACGAAGAAGCCGGAAAGGCATCGCATTTCGGCGGGCTCGTCGCGAGCGGCTGGCATACGTGTTCGGTGTTCATGAGCCTGCTCATCAACAAGCTCGGGTCGGACTCGACGAGCATGGGCTCGCCGGGCATCGATTCGATCCGCTGGCTCAAGCCGGTGCGCGCCGGCGACACGATCACGATGTATCAGAAGGTCCACGACAAACGCGTGTCGGAGAGCAAGCCCGATCGCGGCATCGTGTCGACGGAATGGGTCGGCGTGAACGGCGCCGGCGAGACGGTGATCACCGTGCATACCAAGGTGATCTTCGGGCTGCGCCATCCGGGAGGCACGCAGGCATGACCGACGCGACCTTGCCGCTGATCGCATCGGCGCAGGCGCTGCAGGCGCGAGTCGGCGCGGAGCCGCTCGCGAGCGGCTGGATCGCGATCGACCAGCGTCGTGTCGATGGCTTTGCCGATGCGACCGGCGATCATCAATGGATTCACGTCGATCCCGAACGCGCGCGGCGCGAGTCGCCGTTCGGCGGCCCGATCGCGCACGGGTTCCTGACGCTGTCGCTGATTCCGGCGTTGATGGCCGATGCGATGCGTTTCGAGCAGAAGATGGGGGTGAACTACGGACTGAACCGCGTGCGGTTCCTGAAGCCGGTGCCGGTCGGTGCGCGTGTGCGCGCGCTGTTTGCGGTAAAGGAAACCGCCGAGGCTGCGCGGGACGGCGTGCAGGTGACGTGGTCGGTGACGATGCAGGTCGAGCGTCCCGATGTGCCGCTGCCCGTCTGCGCGGCGGAATTCATCACGTTGCATTACTTCTGAAGCAGGGAGCGGCATGCACGGATGCCGCTCCGCCCGTCACATGCGTGTCAGTGCTTCGCGTATTGCGTCGCACCGAACAGCACCTCGCGTGCCTTGTCGTCCTGCAGCGCCTTGCGCATCGATGCGAGCACTTCGACACCGCGTTGCACGGCCGGTCGCGCGGCGATCGCCTCGTGCCAGCGTTTCACGTTCGGCAATTCGTCGAGCACGATGCCCTGGTTCTGCCACGAGCGCGTCCACGGGAACGTCGCAATGTCCGCGATCGTGTACGCGTCGCCCGCGAGATATTCGGATTCGCCGAGGCGCTTGTCCATCACGTTGTACAGGCGCTTTGCCTCGTTCGTGTAGCGGTTGACCGCATACTCGATCTTCTCCGGCGCATACAGGCGGAAGTGGTGCGCCTGTCCGAGCATCGGGCCGACGCCGCCCATCTGGAACATCAGCCATTCGAGCGTCGCGTAGCGTGCGGCCGGATCGGTCGGCAGGAACTTGCCGGTCTTCTCCGCGAGGTAGATCAGGATCGCACCCGATTCGAACAGCGAGATCGGCTGGCCGCCGGGGCCGTCCGGATCGACGATCGCGGGGATCTTGTTGTTCGGGCTGATCTTCAGGAATGCCGGCTTGAACTGGTCGCCTGCGCCGATATCGACCGGATGGGCACGATAAGCGAGGCCCGTTTCCTCGAGCATGATGTGCACCTTGTGGCCGTTCGGGGTCGCCCAGCTATAGACGTCGATCATCGTGAACTCCTTTGTTGCATGCGCGAAAACGGCGCAGGCAGCGCCGCGACAGGCGGTCATTAGAGCATGGATCGATGTGGGCTGCTGGCGACGGGAATGTGCGTGCGGATGCGCGTGCTTGCGTGTTGCGCGACATGGCGCCGGGGGCGATTGCGTATCGTCCCGAGTCGTCGAGATGGCGGCGTCGCCGTGCCGCATCGGGGCGATGCGGTGGCGACAGGTCCATTCGAAAGCGGGCGCGACCGCTCAGCGCTTGTAGCGGGGCGGGCGTTTCTCGAGAAATGCGGTGATGCCTTCGAGACCGTCCGCATGATGCAGCGATGCGACGAAATGATCGCGCTCCGTGGCGAGATGCGTGTCGAGCGGTTGCGTCGCCGCGTCGTCGAGCAGCGACTTGATGCGCGTGAGTGCGTTCGGCGAGATGCCGGCGAGCGCATCGGCCCATGCCAGGGCATCGGTCAGTGCCGCGCCGGGCACGGCGAGCCGGTTGACGACGCCGAGCGTGTGCAGACGTTCGGCTGCAACAGGCTTGCCTTCGAACAGGATCTCGGCCGCGATCGCACGCGGCAGCGCGCGGGCGATGAACCACGAACCGCCTCCATCGGGCGTCAGGCCGACACGCGCGTACGACATCACGAACTTCGCATCGTGCGCGGCGACGATCAGGTCGCACGCGAGCGCGAGCGAGAAACCCGCGCCGGCCGCGGCGCCTTCCACCGCTGCGATCACCGGCTTCGTCGAAGCGTGGATCGCCGTTACCCATGCGGCGAGCTGATCGATGCTGTCGGCCTGGTAGGACGGATCCTTCGAGCGGTTGTCGAGCAGCCGGTTCAAATTGCCGCCCGCGCAGAAGAAGCGATCGGCGCCGGTGAGCACGACCGCGCGAATCCCGGGATCCCGTTCGGCGGTGGCGAGCGCTTCGATGCCGGCCGCGTACATGTCGGGATGCAGCGCATTGCGCGCGCCGGGGTTGGATAGCGTGAGGACGAGCGTCGATTCGCTCTCGGGCGGACGCGAGGCCAGCAGTTCAGCACTCATGCGAGCGTGTCTCCATCGGATGGCAGGGCTGCGGCAGCGGACACATAGCGCGTGCTGATGCGGACGATGTCGTAGCAGAGGTATTGTTGTCGTGACGGACGCGAAACTTGCTTTAGACTAGCACGAACGTGCTTTTCAGCGCGATGAATCCCGATGCGGCCGACATCGATGCGGCCGCGCTTCAGCAAGGAAGGAGACTCCGATGCTACAGCTGTGCGGTATTCCGTTGTCCAACTATTACAACAAGGTGAAGTTCGTCCTGCTCGAGCACGACATTCCGTTCGAGGAGTCGGTTTGCGGATTGCCGGTCAGCGATCCGGCACAGCTCGCCGATTCGCCGCTCGGCAAGATTCCCTTTCTGAAGACCGAAGAAGGCGCGCTGTTCGAGTCCCAGGTGATCATCGAGTACCTGGCGGCGCGCTATCCCGAAAAAGGCATTCTCCCGGCGAGCCCGTTCGCGGCCGCGAAGGTGCGCGAACTCATCGAGACGCTCGAACTGTATCTCGAATGGATGGCGCGCGAGGTCTACACTGAAGCGTTTTTCGGCGGCAAGGTCAGCGACGGGATGAAGGCACACGTCGAGAGGCGCCTGCCGCGCGCGATCGATGCATTCAAGCAGATGACGCAGTTTTCTCCGTATGTGCTCGGCGAGTCGTTCGGCCTCGCGGACATCGCCGCGTGGGTCCATCTGCCGGTCATCGGCATGGCGACGAAAGCCGTATTCGGGCGCGATTTCCTGCTCGATGCGGGCATCGACTGGAAGGCGCATGCGAAGAAGGTGGGCGAGCGCCCTGCCGCGCAGCGCGTGGCGGCCGAGCGCAAGGCGTATATCGACGCGACGAGCGCCGCGCGTTCGTAAGCGCGGTTCCCGCAGGGCGGCGTGCGACCGCCCGTGCGGGTCTTACAGGCGGGCGAGCCGTTCGAGTGCGGACGCGAGCGTGCTCTCCTGCTTCGCGAAGCAGAATCGGACGACGCCCGATTCGTGCGGCTCGTGATAGAACGCCGACACAGGAATCGCGGCCACGCCGATCTCCGACGTGAGCCACTTCGAGAATTCCGCTTCCGGCAGGTCGCTGATCGCCGAATAACCGACGCACTGGAAGTACGTGCCCGTACAGGGCAGCAACTTGAAGCGCGTGCGCTCGAGGCCGGCCCGGAAGAAGTCGCGCTTCTTCTGGTAGAAGTCGGCAAGCGTCAGGTACGGCGCCGGGTCGCGCAGGTAGTCGGCGAGCCCGATCTGCATCGGCGTGTTCACCGTGAACACGTTGAACTGGTGGACCTTGCGGAATTCCGCGGTCAGCGCGGCAGGTGCCGCGACATAGCCGACCTTCCAGCCCGTCACGTGATAGGTCTTGCCGAAGCTCGACACGATGAAGCTGCGCGCGGCGAGTTCCGGATAGCGCGCGACGCTCTCGTGGCGCGCGCCGTCATAGACCATGTGCTCGTAGACCTCGTCGGACAGGATCAGCACGTTGGTGCCGCGCACGATCTCCTCGAGCTTGCGCATGTCCGACTCGCGCCACACGGTACCCGTCGGGTTATGTGGTGTGTTGATCAGGATCATGCGCGTTTTCGGCGTGATCGCGGCCGCCAGACGGTCGAACGGGATCGCGTAGTCGGGCGCTTCCAGCGTGACGAACACGGGCTTGCCGCCCGCGAGTTCGATCGACGGCAGGTAGCTGTCGTAGGTCGGTTCGACGACGATCACTTCATCACCCGGATGCACTGTGCACATGATCGCGGTCAGCAACGCCTGCGTCGCGCCGGCCGTGACGGTGATTTCGGTCGCCGGATCGTAACGCCGGCCGTAGACCTGCGCGATCTTGTCCGCGATCGCGTCGCGCAGCGGCGCGACACCGGCCATCGGCGGATACTGGTTGTGCCCGTTGCGCATCGCGGCGGCAACCGCATCGATGATGCGCGGATCGCAGTCGAAATCCGGAAAGCCCTGGCCGAGGTTCACCGCGCCTTTTTCGGCGGCAAGCGCGCTCATGACCGTGAAGATCGTCGTGCCGACGTTCGGCAGGCGCGAGGGGAAAACGGGAGTCGTTGGCATGTCTGAAGGAGCGTTCATCGATACGGTCGAAATCGGGTGGTGCGGCGTGGGTCAGGCCGGCGTGGTCGTGTCCGGCGCGGCGTCGAGCGAGCAGGCCTCGGTAAATGGCGCGGGCTGCGCGATCCGGAAGCCGAAGTCGCGTGCGGTGCGCTTCGCGAGTTTCAGCAGCGCACGGTCTTTCGACACGAGCCACTCGGCCTGGGCGGCGCGGGCGAGTTCGAGAAACTTCTGGTCGTCGCGGTCCTTGCACTTCGGCAGCGGCGGCGCGTCGGCGTCGATGGGCGGCGGCTCGACGAGGCTCGCGAGCCGGGCGACGGTCGCGAGGGCGGCCGCCTTGTCGATGGCGCGCGACCGGAACTGCGGATAGTCGAGCACGTATTCGAGCTCGGTCAGGCAGCGGCCGTCGATCACGGCGGCCAGCGCGCCGCGTTCCAGCGCGGCCCGGATCGGGCGCGTAGCGGGGTCGTCGAATACGAGGATGTCGATCCAGACGTTCGAGTCGAGCACGACGCGATGCGCGGCGTGCGGGGCGAGAGAGCGGGTCATTCGTTACAATCGGTGGTTTTCGTCTGACCGCAAGGCACGGCGTGCCAGCGAGCCTCTATGATAATCGTTCTCTCTCCAGCCAAATCCCTCGACTACGATACGCCCGCGCACGTCCAGTCTTACACGAAGCCTGCATTCGTCGACGACGCGTCCGAGCTGATCGACGGCCTGCGCAAGCTGTCGCCGCAGGACATTGCAACGCTGATGGATATCTCGGATCCGCTCGCGCGCCTGAATTTCCAGCGCTATGCCGACTGGTCGTCGACCTTTACGCCGGCCAATGCGAAGCAGGCCGTGCTCGCGTTCAACGGCGACGTCTATGAAGGTTTCGACGCGAAATCGCTTTCGTCCACCGATCTCGACTATGCGCAGCAGCACGTGCGCGTGCTGTCGGGCCTTTACGGGCTGTTGCGTCCGCTCGACCTGCTGCAGCCGTACCGGCTCGAGATGGGCACGCGCTTCGCGAACGCGCGCGGCAAGGATCTGTACGCGTTCTGGGGCGACCGCATCACGCGGGCGCTGAATGAACAGCTCGAGACGCGCAGCGGCACGGCGCGCGTGCTGGTCAACTGCGCGTCGACCGAATACTTCAAGTCGGTCAAGCCGAAACTGCTGGTCGCACCGGTCATCACGCCGGTGTTCGAGGACTGGAAGGGCGGCCGCTACAAGATCATCAGCTTCCATGCGAAGCGTGCGCGCGGTCTGATGGCGCGTTTTATCGTCGAAAACCGTATTACCGACCCGAAGGCGCTGAAGGATTTCGCGACGGAAGGCTATGCGTTCGATGCGGCGGCGTCGAACGATTCGACTTACGTATATCGCCGGCGAGTCGGCGAGTGACCCTGCCGGCCGTTCACGAGACGGCCGGCGCATGCATGAGGCCGGGCAAGCGCTACACCGCCTGTTCCGGTCGCCCCAGGAGAGACAGATGGCCCTTTCGATCACCAGCAATTTCGACGCAGGCGCAATCGACGTCGTGTCGTGCGACAGTCCCGATGCGATTCGGCTGCGCGTGCGCGGCGACACCCGCTCGGAATTCGCGCAATGGTTTTACTACCGCTTGACGGGCGTGCGCGGCGAGCGCTGCGTGATGACGTTCGAGAATGCTGCCGAATGCGCGTATCCGTCGGGCTGGCGCAATTACAGCGCGGTGGCGAGCTATGACCGGGTAGACTGGTTCCGCGTGCCGACGACGTTCGACGGCAAGACGATGACCATCGACCATACGCCGGAATTCGACAGCATCTACTACGCGTATTTCGAGCCGTACTCGGAAGAGCGTCACGCGGCGTTTCTCGGCGCGGTCCAGCAGTTGCCGCAGGCGAGCGTCGTCGAACTCGGCCGCACGGTTGAAGGTCGCCCGATGTCGCTGCTGACGCTCGGTACGCCGGAAGCCGACGGCGCGCCGAAGAAGAAGGTGTGGATCATCGCGCGCCAGCATCCCGGCGAGTCGATGGCCGAATGGTTCGTCGAAGGCCTCGTCAAGCGGCTGGCCGGATGGGGCGGCTGGGCCGGCGATCCGGTCGCGCGCAAGCTGTACGATCGTGCGACGTTCTATATCGTCCCGAACATGAACCCGGACGGCAGCGTGCATGGCAACCTGCGCACCAATGCCGCAGGCGCGAACCTGAACCGCGAGTGGATGGCGCCCGATGCCGAGCGCAGCCCCGAGGTGCTGGCCGTGCGCGATGCAATCCATGCGATCGGCTGCGACATGTTCTTCGACATTCACGGCGACGAGGATCTGCCGTATGTGTTCGTTGCCGGGTCCGAGATGCTGCCGAGCTTTACCGAGCAGCAGGGCAAGGAGCAGACCGCGTTCATCGAAGCGTTCAAGGTCGCGAGCCCGGACTTCCAGACTGAACACGGCTATGCCGCGAGCAAGTACAAGGAGGACGCGCTCAAGCTCGCGTCGAAGTACATCGGCCATCAGTTCGGCTGTCTGTCGCTGACGCTCGAGATGCCGTTCAAGGACAACGCGAACCTGCCCGACGAACGCGTCGGCTGGAACGGCGAGCGAAGCGCGGCGCTCGGCGCAGCGATGCTGGCGGCGATCCTGGTGCACGTCGACACGTTCGCGTAAGCGTAGCGTCGCCGTATGAAAAAAGCCGGGGCATCTCAGGATGCCCCGGCTTTTTTACTTCTGTGGATGCCGCTTCGGCGGATCAGGACTTCTTCGCGGTCTTCTTCACGACCTTCTTCTGGCCGCTCGACTTTTTCGTTGCGACGGCCTTCTTGCTGCCGGTACGGCCCGATGCCTTTGCCTTGCCCTTGCCTCGGTGCGACTTGCCCTTGAATTTCTTCGTCGAGGACGAGGAGCGCTCGACGCGCGGCTTAAGCGGCGGAACCGGGTCGTTCCAGCTGAACGCGAGCATCTGCTGACCGACATAGCCGCATCGGAATTTCAGCGGCGTCGGGTCGCTGCCGTCGCTGTGGATGCCGAGGCCGTCGACCGTGACGATATTGTCGACCTTCACGCGCTGCTTGCCCTGGTCGAACGAGTCGTTCCATGGCGTGATCGTCGCGTTGCCGCTGTCGAATGCATTCGGCGCGAAGTCGACGCGGTCGAAGGCCGACGACGTGCTGGCGATGAAGCTGCCGTGCGCTGCACAATCGGCGGCGAGCGGATCGGCATGCATTTCGTTGACGAATTTGTTGATCAGTTCGGAGCGCTGGTCGAGCAGATCGGCGAATGCCGGAGTCGGAAGCGCAAGCGACAGGCCCGCAATACAGGCTGCCAGCTTGCCGAGCGCCCGGAAAATCCGGAGCGACGCAGGAGAGCTGTCCATCTGGTTATTGGTGAGGAGCGAATGAGACATCGGGCACGTATAGATGCCCGATGAAGAACCGGAGTTCAATCTTAGCGTAAAAAAGTTGTGCGGCAGTAGATGTCGCATTCTGCCGTACTGAGCGAAAGGGGCCGGCGCGTGATGACGGCGCCGCCTTCGAAGGGCAATTCAGGCGCGCGGGCCGCCGAGACGATAGCGGCGGACGTCGAAGGTCGTGACCCACGCGGGACGATAGACAGCGATGAGTGCAGTCGCCATGCCGGTGAACCACGCTTCGCCGAGTGCGAGCAGCGCGGTGTTCAGCAGATAGCCGGCCGGAATCACGACGGGAACGCCATCCGCGAGCGCGAGCTGGACCCCGGCAGCGGCAGCGGCAACCGCGATGATCGCGATGGCGGGTGACAGGAATCCCTGGCCGGTAATGAACGACGCGAGATTGTGCGGCAACCATGCGAGTGCGGCGCGCTGCAGCAATGCCGACACGGCGACCGGAAGCGCGCCGTAGATCAGATAGGTCAGGCCAATGCCCTGCCAGGGCGCATCGAAAATGATCGCGGCGACCGCCGTGACGGCGCCCATCGCGATCAGTGCGAGTGTCCAGTCGAACAGCGTGACGAGCAGCGTCGCGCCAAGCAGATGCATGACGATGCCATCATCGAGCCACGCATTCGAGGCCCAGAGGACCGCAATGGCGGTGACGAGCGCGAGCCACACGTGCTGGAGCGTGGCGTCCTGCAGGCGCACGAAGGGACGATTCCAGATCGCGAGCGCGAGCAGGGCCACGGCGGCAATCCAGCCACCGATGCCAACCCAGAACGGAAGCGGTGTGAAAAGAAAACCCATGCGTCCATATTACTCGTTGAGCATCAAAGGTGGGAATCCGCACACACCGACCGTCGCAATATCGAGACTGTTTAACTAGCGTTCGCGCCGGAACCGCGCCGGCGGCTCGGCGGCGATCGGCAGGTCCTGCGCGCTATCGATCGAGGCCGGCAACGGGTACGGGCGGTTACTCCGTTGCGTACGCAGCGGAACCGGGCCCTGTTCGCCGATGGGCGGCTTGCGCGCACGACTGCGGTTCGCCAACAGCACCTCGAGATGGGGCGACAGCCAGCCGTTGTAGATTGCGACCGCGGCGGCCCGGTTGGCGGCACCGAGCTGCTGGAAGATGCTGGCGAGGTGGATCTTGACAGTGCCTTCGCTGATGCCGAGTGTGCGAGCGATCATCTTGTTGGTGCTGCCCATGTGGACGAAGCGCATGATCTGCGCTTGCCGCGGCGACAGGAGGCCGCTCGGCGGCCGCCGGGGAAGCGACCCGGCGAGCGTCTGGAAATGGGCATCGTAGCGCGCCGCAGCAGTGGAAGGCAGCAGGCGCAGCGCGATCGGCGGAATGTAGTGTCCGCCCAGCAGCACGATCTCGAGCGCACGCACGATCAGGTGTGGCCGCGTGGAATGCGGGATCACGCCGGCGACACCGTAGTTGAAGAAGCGCTGGATGGCCTCCGGCGATGTTTCGTCGACGAGGACGGCGACGGGTGTCGGCGAGCACGCGCTGCAGAGCGCCTGAAGCTCGCTGAGCCGGCCGACGTCGAGCCAGTCGATCGCGACCAGGTCGAAACGCTGGTTGCGCAGCAGCCTGCGCGCCTGAAAACTGTCGGGCACATCGTTGATGCCGGCGTGACGGTCGATCTGTCGCAACAGGGCCTTCAGTCCGTCACGCCGCTCGGCGTCTGAATTGAGCATCAGGAACCGCATATTCAACCTCCGTAATGTGAGCCATTGATCTGCCGTCTGGCATGCCTTGGGTCTGATAATGACAAAGACCTTACACGATGTCTGCTTGGCTGAAAGGCTTAGGAAAAGTATGAAATTTCGGGCGACGGGAGGACAGACAAGTAAAAAGCCGCTCCGGCGGGAACCGTGAGCGGCTTCAGGTGGGCAGGCCGTCGGGCCTGTTGTGCTGCGGATTAGTGGAAGTGTGGCTGGGCGGGGGACGCGTCTTCCGGCATTTCTGCGTGGACGATTTCACCGAGCGGATCTGCGTAGAGCGGCACGCCGCAGTCATCGCAATATTCGGGCTCGAAGCGGCCCGCGTGCCGCCGGACGTCGGTTACGCCGCATTCCTTCAGCAGACTCACGATTTCCTCGACCGGGCCTTCGATCGGCGCTTCGCCCTCGAGCGTCGCACTGTCGATCGACATGTCGCCGTTTTCACGGCCGTAGAGCGGCCATACGACGCCGTAGATTACGTCGTTGCTGGCACGCCGCGTGAAGCCGACACGATACTCGTCGATACGGCGTTCGCCGAAGCCGGCGACCACCGCGCGCAGCTCTTGCGGTGCTGCACCAAGTGTGTCGAATAGATAACGAATGGCCGTCCGGACCGTATGTGGACGTATCCGTTCGTCCGCATCCCGGCAGGCCGAGTAGTACGCGTCCGGAAGCAGGCATTCGAATTCGCAGCCGGGCAGCGCGATCGACAGGTTCGGGCCACCTTGGGCCGTCCATTGCTCGAGGCATTGGCCGCGTTCGATCCGGCTGCCGTTTTCTTCTTCCTGCCAGCGGAACAGCGGTGCGCCGGCGGGGGCCGCAACGACGGCGAGCAGGAAGCGCGGGTCGGCCAGGATCGGCGAGGTTTCCGGCAGGTCGCCGAAGCTGAGCTTGGGCGTGTGCTGGCTGACCGCCCCATGCGCGAGCTGCTGGGCGAGCCGGTAGGTCTCGACGTGGTGCCGCGGCAACTGGTCGATGCTGTAGAGGAACGGCGCAAGCCCGACGAGGGTACCGTTCGCAAGGACGTGCGCCTGCAGGTGCGTTCGAAGTGCGTCGGCAACGTCGCCCTTGAGCGGACCCGATGGAATCATGTAGCGCGTCCATGCAAGAACCGGGACGGCGACCAGCAGCGCATCGAACGGTTGGCCGTCGTGCTCGATCACCATCGACTCGCTGTGCGTCTCGGCCATGTCGGCGAGCGCGCCGTAGGCGTCGGGATGATTCTGCTGCAGATGGTCGAGCGCTGCGTCGAGCGTGGTCTGGTTGCCGTTGCGGACAATCTTGGAGAGCAGCGCATCGAGCTTCGCTTCCCAGAAGCGGTCCTCGATGCGGCTGCCCGAGGCGAAGAGCGCAAGCGACAGGCCGACCAGTTTGTCGGCATCGGGGGGGAGGCGTTTGGCGATTCGCTGGCGCATATTAAAGACGTATATAGAAAGAGGCGAAGAGCCTCACATTCTAGTCCGTTCTTTGCACCATAAGCGGTCTCGTGCCGACACATGGCCGGCTGGCCGAATTGCAGCTTTTGTAAAAAAGTTGCTTCAAACCCCTTGCGCGAACGTCGCGAGCTACCTACAATCACGCCTCTTTCGCGCTAACGGAAACGCGGCGCGGGAAAAGGGAAGCAAGGTGGGCGGTGTGCTGGAGTCTGGAGCGCGCAGCTGGCCTGGAAGTTGAGCCCCGCAGTCGCAACGATGCAGTGTAAAAAGTTGTTGACGAACGGCGAAACACGGTTCATAATCTCGCTTCTCTGCTGCTGAAAACGCAGCGCTGCCGGGAAACACGAAGTTCCTCGCAGATTGCTCTTTAAAAATTAACAGCCGATAAGTGTGGGCGCTTGATGGAAGCGAGCTGATCCTCGGATCAGAAAGCGAAAGTATCAAGAGTCTCACACTAAAGTAAGTCAGGTTTATGAAGTGATTCATATTCCTGTCAGCTTTGAGTGAGCGACCGGTTCTTAACTGAACCGAAAACAGTAACAGGTTTAAACTGAAGA
>NZ_JAAGPH010000071.1:0-38312 GCF_017104705.1 Burkholderia sp. Se-20373
GCATCGTCGTCCGCCGACAAGTCTTCCGCCGGTACCGACCCCGCTTCGCGTGCGGCTGCGCGCACACGCGACGCCGCGGCACCGGATTCCGAGACGCCGCCGGGCGGCGCGAGCCTCGCCGCCGCGCAGGCGCGCGTGGCCGATGCCGACCACTGAATTGCCCATCGATCGTGCCGCGCGCCGCGCGGCCGTTTCCGAACCTGTCTCCCAAACGATATGAACACTCCCGCTCCTACCGGTTTCCGTTGCGGCATGATCGCGATCGTGGGCCGCCCGAACGTCGGCAAGTCGACGTTGATGAACGCACTCGTCGGCCAGAAGATCAGCATCACGTCGCGCAAGGCGCAGACGACCCGCCACCGCATCACCGGCATCAATACGTTCGACGACGCGCAATTCGTGTTCGTCGACACGCCGGGTTTCCAGACCCGCCACAGCACCGCGCTGAACCGTTCGCTGAATCGCGCGGTCACGTCGACGCTCACGTCGGTCGACGTGATCCTGTTCGTGATCGAGGCCGGCCGCTTCGGTCCCGACGACCAGAAGGTGCTCGACCTGATCCCGCCCGGCATGCCGACGCTGCTGATCGCGAACAAGATCGACCGCGTGAACGACAAGGCCACGCTGTTCCCGTTCATGCAGAAGGTGAGCGAACTGCGCGAATTCACCGAGCTCGTGCCGCTGTCGGCGCAGAAACCGGAAGACATCAAACGCCTGCTGGAGACGATCAAGCCGTACCTGCCGGAAGGCGAGCCAATCTACGGCGAGGACGAGCTGACCGACCGCAGCTCGCGTTTCCTCGCAGCCGAAATCCTGCGCGAGAAGGTGTTCCGCTGGACCGGCGACGAACTGCCGTACACCAGCACCGTGCTGATCGACAAGTTCGAGGAGGAAGGGCGCCTGAAGCGCATCTTCGCGACGATCCTCGTCGAGCGTGATTCGCACAAGGCGATGGTGATCGGCAAGAAGGGCGAGAAGCTCAAGCAGATCAGCACTGAAGCGCGGATGGACATGGAGAAGCTGTTCGACGGCCCCGTGTACCTCGAGACCTTCGTGAAGGTGAAGAGCGGCTGGGCCGACAACGAGGCGGGGCTGCGCGCCTATGGGTACGAATGACGCGCTGACGTCGACTGAAGACGCGGTGACGGCCGGTGCGAACGACGCGCCGCTGCCGGCACCGCCTGAACCGCCGCGCAAGGCGCGGCGCGCGACGTCACGCACGTCCGATTTCCGTGTCGCCGAGCAGCCGGCGTATGTGCTGCACAGTTATCCCTATCGAGAAACGAGCCTGATCATCGACGTGCTGACGCGTGATCATGGCCGGCTCGCGCTCGTCGCGAAGGGCGCGAAGCGCCCGCACTCCGCGCTGCGCGGCGTACTGCAGACCTTCCAGCCACTGCTGCTGTCCTGGTCGGGCAAATCCGAGGTACGCACACTGACGGGCGCCGAGTGGGTCGGCGGGATGCTGCCGCTCGGCGGCGACGGGCTCTTGTGCGGCTTCTACGCGAACGAGCTGCTCGTGAAATTCTGCGCACGCGAAGATCCCCAGCCGCCGCTCTTCAATCATTACGTGCTGACCCTCACGCGCCTCGCGCACGGCGAACCCGCGGTGCAGGTGCTGCGCTCGTTCGAGCGCGTGCTGCTGCGCGAGACCGGCTACGCGATGGCGCTGAACCGCACGGTCGCGCGCCGCGCGGTCGAGCCTGATCGTCACTACGTGTTCGATCCCGAGCGTGGCGTGCGCAACGCGGACGACGAAGTCCCGTCGCACTGGCCGGTCATCTCCGGACAGACGTTGCTCGATATGGAGCAGGACGATTACCATCGAGCCCAGACGGTTGCGCAAAGCAAGACGCTGATGCGCTTCCTGCTGAACACCTATCTCGGCGGCACGCCGCTTGCCACGCGTCAGATCCTGATCGACCTGCAAAACCTATGAGCTTCTTCCTGACAACGCCCACCGCCATCGACCTCGGCGTCAACATCGACCACGTCGCGACGCTGCGCAATGTGCGCGGCACGACCTATCCCGATCCGATCCGCGCGGCGCTCGCCGCCGAAGAAGCCGGTGCGGATGCGATCACGCTGCACCTGCGCGAGGATCGCCGCCACATCGTCGATGCGGATGTGCGCAAGCTGCGTCCGCTGCTGAAGACGCGCATGAATCTCGAATGCGCGGTGACGGCCGAGATGCTCGATATCGCCTGCGAAGTGCGTCCGCACGACGCGTGCCTCGTGCCCGAGAAGCGCGAGGAACTGACGACCGAAGGCGGTCTCGATGTCGCCGGCCACTTCGAGGCCGTGCGTGCGGCGTGCAAGCAGCTTGCCGACGTGGGCGTGCGCGTGTCGCTGTTCATCGATCCGGACGAGACGCAGATCCGTGCCGCGCACGAAGCGGGCGCGCCGGTGATCGAGTTGCATACGGGCCGTTACGCCGAAGCGCACGACGAAGCCGAACAGCAGCGCGAATACGAACGCATCGTCGCGGGCGTTCAGGCCGGCGCGCAGCTCGGCCTGAAGGTCAATGCCGGCCACGGCCTGCACTACACGAACGTGCAGCAGATCGCCGCGATCGACGGCATCGTCGAACTGAACATCGGCCACGCGATCGTCGCGCATGCGATCTTCGCGGGCTGGGACAACGCGGTGCGCGAAATGAAGGCGATCATGGTCGCCGCACGCGTTGCCGCGCTGCACGGCGGCGCGCGCTGAAGATGACATGCCGCAGCGTGTCGCGCGTCATGCCTGACCCGACCCGGCCGGGTCGTACCGGTGCGTACTGACATGGCGATCTACGGCATCGGTACCGACATCGCCCAGGTGAGCCGCATCGCGGCCGTGCTCGAACGCACGGGCGGCCGGTTTGCCGAGAAGGTGCTGGGCCCCGACGAACTGCGCGTGTTCCGTGCTCGCCGTGCCCGCTCCGAGGCGCGCGGCATCGCGTTCCTCGCGACGCGCTTTTCCGCGAAGGAAGCGTTCTCGAAGGCGATCGGGCTCGGCATGCACTGGCCGATGACGTGGCGGGCGCTGCAGACCCTCAACCACCCGAGCGGCGAGCCGTACGTGGTCGCGTCGGGCGAGCTGGCCGACTGGCTTGCCGCCCGTGGCATCACGGCGCGCGTGACGGTCAGCGACGAACGCGACTATGCGGTGTCGTTCGTGGTCGCCGAGACGGACGCCGCGCCTGCACCTGTTTCCCGAACCTCCTCCTGACGGATTATCCGATTCGATGAAAACGACTCCCGGCCCGGTCATGCTCGACGTCGTCGGCACGGCCCTGTCGCGCGACGATGCGCGGCGCCTCGCGCATCCGAATACCGGCGGCGTGATCCTGTTCGCGCGGCACTTCCAGAATCGCGCGCAACTGACCGCGTTGACCGACTCGATCCGCGCGGTGCGCGAAGACATCCTGATCGCCGTCGATCACGAAGGCGGGCGCGTGCAGCGTTTCCGCACCGACGGCTTCACGGTGCTGCCCGCGATGCGCCGCCTGGGCGAGCTGTGGGATCGCGACGTGCTGCTCGCGACGAAGGTCGCCACGGCCGTCGGCTACATCCTGGCCGCCGAATTGCGTGCATGCGGGATCGACATGAGCTTCACACCCGTGCTCGACCTCGACTACGGGCACTCGAAAGTGATCGGCGATCGCGCGTTCCATCGTGATCCGCGCGTCGTTACGCTGCTCGCGAAGAGCCTGAACCACGGGTTGTCGCTCGCCGGGATGGCGAACTGCGGCAAGCATTTCCCAGGGCACGGCTTCGCGGAGGCCGACTCGCACGTCGCGCTGCCGACCGACGACCGTACGCTCGACGCGATCCTCAAGCAGGACGTCGCACCGTACGACTGGCTCGGTTTGTCGCTGTCCGCGGTGATTCCCGCGCACGTGATCTACACGCAGGTCGACAAGCGGCCGGCCGGTTTCTCGCGCGTGTGGCTGCAGGACATTCTGCGCGGACGGCTCGGCTTCACGGGCGCGATCTTCAGCGACGACCTGTCGATGGAAGCCGCGCGCGAAGGCGGCACGCTCACGCAGGCGGCCGACGCCGCACTCGCGGCCGGTTGCGACATGGTGCTCGTCTGCAACCAGCCGGACGCAGCCGAGGTCGTGTTGAACGGCCTGAAAGCGCGGGCCACGGACGAGTCGGTGCGACGCATCAAGCGGATGCGTGGGCGCGGCAAGGCGCTCAAGTGGGACAAGCTGATCGCGCAGCCCGAGTATCTGAAGGCGCAGGCGCTGTTGAACAGCGTACTGGCCTGAGCGGGGAGGGGATGGTGCGATCCGCGCCGTTCCGGTTACCAAAACAGAAAGCCGCGCAATCGCGCGGCTTTTTTATGGGCTGCTGCCGGTGCAAACCCGGCAGCTTCGGGAGTCAGGCAGGTCGACGCAGTGTGCTTCGGTGCAACTAACGGTCAAACCCTGCCAGTGCCCTCGAGCATCGCCGCCTGCTCAGTTCACCTTCATCCGCTGCAGCTTGTTGTACAGCGTCTTCGGACTGATGCCGAGCAGCGTTGCCGCACGGTGGCGCGTGCCGCCGACGGCGTCGAGCGTCGCGCGGATCAGCAGATCCTCGACGTCGGACAGTGGCGTGCCGACCTTGATCTGCACGCTGCTGCCGTTCAGTGCGGCGCCGGCCGAGAAGCTCGGCTCGCCCGCGCGCAGCGTCTCGATGAAATCGCCCGATGCGTCGTACGCGAAGCGCACGCGCTCCTGCAGCTCGCGCACGTTGCCCGGCCATTCGTAGGACAGGCATTCACGGACGAAGCCCGGCGCCGTGCGCTTGTCGGTCGTGCTGCGGCCGGTTGCGCGCGCGTCGCGATTCAGTTCGTCGATCAGCGCATCCGCGATCGCGAGCGCATCGCCGTCGCGATCGCGCAGCGGCGGCATCGTGATCGATGCCGCATCGAGGCGCAGCCACAGATCCTCGCGCAGCGTGCCGTTCGCGACCGCTTCGCGCGCCGGGCGGCGCGTGGTCGCGATCAGCCGGAAATCGCTCGTGATCGAGCTCGTGCCGCCGATCCGCATGAAGTTCTGCGAATCGAGCGCATGCAGCAGGGCTTCCTGCAGCACGAGCGGCAGTGCGGTGATTTCGTCGAGGAACAGCGTGCCGCCGCCGGCTTGTTCGAACAGGCCCGATTCGCGGCGCTCGGCGCCATCGAACGCACCGCGTTCATGGCCGAACAGCACGCTGTCGAGCGACGCACCGTGCCGGCCGGCCTGTGCGATCGTCCGGCAGTCGAACGATACGAACGGCCCCTTGCGGCGCCGGCTCAGGTCGTGCAGCGTGCGCGCGGCCAGCTTCTTGCCGGTACCGGCTTCGCCCGAGAACAGCACCGCCGTTTCGGTGCGCGCGTTGTGCTCGATCATGTCGTACACGTGCTGCATCGCGTCGCTGCGGCCGACCAGCGCGCCGAAGCGGCCGAGATGGCGCAGCGACGCGCGCAACGACTGCACTTCGTCGATCAGTTCGTACGGACGCGGGATCCGCGCGAGCAGGCTGCGCAGGCGCGGGATGTTGATCGGCTTCAGCAGGTAGTCCCAGATGCCGTGACGCAGCCCCTCGATGGCGCTCTCGACCGTCGCATTGCCGGTCAGCACGATGACGGGCAGCGAGCCGTTCGGCTGTTGCTGCGGCAGGTGCTGGAGCAGGTCGAACCCGCTGCCGTCCGGCAGGTTCAGGTCGACCAGAACGACATCGGGAATCGAGCGGCCGAGCGCCGTGCGCGCTTCTGCGAGCGACGTGGCCGTGTCGACCGAGAAGCCGTCCGCGGCGAGCAGCGCGGTGAGGCCGGACAGACTGTTGGGATCGTCTTCGACAATCAGGGCGTGTGGCATGGTGGACGCAAGTCGAGTCAAGTGAGGCGGGCTGTCGGCCATCGTGGCCGCAGCCGCATGTCAGATTAAAAACTGATTTTATGCCCCGCTGAACGCGTCACGAGCAATATTTCTCCGGCGCTATAAAACAGTTACCGATGATACAAATTGAATATCTTTACCGGTGGCTTTTGTGCTTTACATGAGCCTGACTCTCGCCCGGTTGTTGGCGCCGGACAAACAAAAAGCGCCCCGAAGGGCGCTTTGTTCGATGCGGGTATCGCTGGCGATTACGCGCGGCTGCGGTATTCGTTCGTACGCGTATCGATTTCGATCTTGTCGCCGGTGTTGCAGAACAGCGGCACTTGCAGTTCGAAGCCCGTTGCGAGCTTGGCGTTCTTCAGCACCTTGCCCGACGACGTGTCACCCTTGACTGCCGGTTCCGTGTAGGTGATCTCGCGAACCAGGACCGTCGGCAGTTCGACCGAGATTGCCTTCTCGTTGTAGAACACGACTTCGCAAGCCATGCCGTCTTCGAGGTAGTTCAGCGCTTCGCCCATCATTTCCGCTTCGACTTCGAACTGGTTGTAGTCGGCGTCCATGAACACGTACATCGGATCGGCGAAGTACGAGTACGTCACTTCCTTGCGGTCGAGCACGACGACGTCGAACTTGTCGTCAGCCTTGTAGACCGCTTCCTGGCCTGCGTTCGTCAGCAGGTTCTTCATCTTCATCTTGACGACGGCGGAGTTACGGCCCGACTTGTTGTATTCAGCCTTGGCGATGACCCATGCGTCGCTGCCGATCTGCACGACGTTGCCTACGCGGAGTTCCTGTGCGGTTTTCATAAAAAACTGTCCTGATCAAATCAAATAAATAGGTGCCTGAGCGTTGCGCAACGGCTGACGGCGCAAGCGGTGCGTTCCGGTGGACGCCAAAAGCGAGCGCTTGCCTGGTCAGCCGTCGGATAACCGCTTATTTTAACTGAGATTTTGCGTATTCCGCCAGCTTTCCGGCGAGATCGCCGACGGCCGCGAGCGCATCGGCCCAGCGGATCGCGTTGGCGTCCAGTGCGGCGCGGTGCTGCCAGAAATCGGCCCAGTCGGGCGTGCCGACGCCGTTCCATGCATGCCAGAACCGTTCGAGCGCCGCGCGCGGCGCGTCGGCGAGGCCGGCCGACAGGTGCGCGAGCGCGGCGTCGAGCTTCGGCAGGTGGACGTCGTCGGCCTGCGGGTAGATGTGCCACACGAACGGCTTGCGGGCCCACTGCGCCCGGACGAACGAATCCTCGCCGCGCACGAAATTGACGTCGGCCACCCACAGCGACGGATCGTAGTCGGCCTGGGGGACGAACGCGAGCCCGTGGGCAGTCAGGTTGCCGCTGCGCGCATGGGTGCCCGCGCCGAACGACTCGACCCCGAAAAAACGCGCGACGGCAGGCGACACGCGGCCGGCCGGCACGAGTGCGACGACCGGTGTCGGGCCGTCGCGCCACTGCGCGAGCAGCGTGTCGACGGCCGGATTCTCGTACGCGAACAGGCTGACGACCGTCGTACCGGGGGCCGGCGGCGCGCCGCCGGTCGCGCGCTGCCACCAGGCGTCGCGCGCTGCCGCGTCGGCTTCGAAGGCCGTGCGGCGCGCATCGAGGTCGTGCTCCTTCAGGACGCCGCCGGTGCCGGCCGACAGGCCGGGGAAGAAAAACGTCTTCAGCAGCGGGTAGCGCGGATGCGGCGACGGCCGCAGATGGAAATCGGCGACCCAGTCCTCGGCGCTCAGGTATTCGAGGTTGATCCACACGGGGCGACGCGCGCGCCGCGCCATCGCCGCGAGATACGCGCCGGGCAGCTCGCACGCGAACGCTTCGATCACGACATCGGCGATCTCCAGCGCGTCGCCGGCTTCCGCATGCCAGTGCTCGATCACGATCGCGTCGACCGTCTGCCGCCCCGCGTCGGGATCGACCCCGGGCAGCAGGCGCGCGAACGTGCGCAGGTCGTCGACGAACAGGCGAACCTGCCAGCCGTGCTCGTGCGCGAGCTGGCGCGCGACGCGCCAGCAGACGCCGATGTCGCCGAAATTGTCGATCACCGTGCAGAAGAGGTCGCAGGCGATCGGTTCGCCCGGCGCGAGCGACGCGGCGGGCAGGGGGGCAGCGGTGGTGCGGGGCATCGAAGCGGGCCGGTGAATGCTCTAAACTGGCGATTCTAATAGACCCGTCCCGCGTTACAAGGCGCCCGGATCACGCATGACATCCCCTGAAGCTTCCGATACCCCGTTCGAACCGAAGAAGATCCTTGCGCAGTTGCCGCACATGCCGGGCGTCTATCGCTACTACGATACGGCGGGCGCCGTGCTCTATGTCGGCAAGGCGCGCGACCTGAAGAAGCGCGTATCGAGCTATTTCACGAAGACGCAGTTGTCGCCGCGCATCGCGATGATGGTCACGCGCATCGCGCGCATCGAGACGACCGTCACGCGCTCGGAGGCCGAGGCGCTGCTGCTCGAGAACAACCTGATCAAGGCGCTCGCGCCACGCTACAACATCCTGTTTCGCGACGACAAGTCGTATCCGTACCTGAAGCTCACCGCGCACCGTTTTCCGCGAATGGCCTACTACCGCGGCTCGGTCGACAAGCAGAACCAGTACTTCGGGCCCTTCCCGAGCGCCTGGGCCGTGCGCGAGAGCATCCAGATCCTGCAGCGCGTGTTCCAGCTGCGCACCTGCGAGGATTCGGTCTTCAACAACCGCACGCGGCCGTGCCTGCTGCACCAGATCGGGCGCTGCACGGCGCCGTGCGTCGGCGCGATCTCCGACGAGGATTACGCGATCGACGTATCGAACGCCGCGCGTTTCCTGCTCGGCCGGCAGTCCGAAGTGATGAAGGAGCTCGAGCAGAAGATGCACGCGTTCGCGGCCGAACTGAAATTCGAGCAGGCGGCGGCCGTGCGCAACCAGATGAGCTCGCTCGCGACGGTGCTGCACCAGCAGGCGATCGAGGTCGGCAGCGACAGCGACGTCGACATCCTGGCCGTCGTCGCGCAAGGCGGGCGCGTGTGCGTGAACCTCGCCATGGTGCGCGGCGGCCGGCATCTCGGCGACAAGGCGTATTTCCCGACGCACGTCGAAAGCGCGCTGACGCTCGCCGAGGGCGGGATCGGCGACGAGTCCGAACTGGCGGAGGCCGCCGATGCGTCCGCCGATGTATTGCCCGACCTGCCCGCGGAAGAACCTGGCCGCACGCGCGGTGACGCGGCGGCGTCGGTCGAGGCCGAGGTGCTCGACGCGTTCATCGCGCAGCACTATCTCGGCAACCGCGTGCCGCCGGTGCTGGTCGTGAGCCATGCGCCCGCGAGCCGCGACCTGCTCGAGCTGCTGTCCGAACAGGCCGGCCACAAGGTGTCGCTGGTGCGGCAGCCGCAGGGGCAGCGGCGCGCGTGGCTGTCGATGGCCGAGCAGAATGCGCGGATCGCGCTCATGCGGTTGCTGTCCGAGCAGGGCTCGCAGCAGGCGCGCACGCGTGCGCTCGCGGAGACGCTCAGCTACGAATGCGACGATCTCGCGACGCTGCGGATCGAATGCTTCGACATCAGCCACACGATGGGCGAGGCAACGCAGGCGTCGTGCGTGGTCTATCACCATCACAAGATGCAGTCGGGCGAATACCGCCGCTACAACATCACCGGGATCACGCCGGGCGACGACTACGCGGCGATGCGGCAGGTGCTCACGCGCCGCTACGAGAAGATGGTCGAGCAGGCCGCGCAGGCGGCTGCCGCCGACGATGCGGCCGGCATCGACGGCGAGTCGACGCGCCAGGCCGAGGCGTCGAGCCTGCTGCCGAACATCGTGCTGATCGACGGCGGCAAGGGTCAGGTCGAAATCGCGCGCCAGGTGTTCACCGAGCTCGGTCTCGACACGTCGATGCTGGTCGGCGTCTCGAAAGGCGAGGGGCGCAAGGTCGGCCTCGAGACGCTCGTGTTCGCGGACGGCCGCACGCCGCTCGAACTCGGCAAGGAAAGCGCCGCGCTCATGCTCGTCGCGCAGATCCGCGACGAGGCGCACCGCTTCGCGATCACCGGCATGCGTGCCAAGCGGGCGAAGGCGCGCCAGACATCGCGGCTCGAGGAACTCGAGGGCGTCGGCGCGAAGCGCCGGCAGCGGCTGCTCGCGCGGTTCGGCGGGTTGCGCGGCGTGGTTGCCGCGAGCGTCGAGGAACTCGCGAGCGTCGAGGGCATCTCGCACGCGCTCGCCGAGCAGATCTACAAGCAGCTTCACTGACGCGGCCGTGCGGCCGGCCGCCGTTCTTGTGGCAGGCCGGTCGACACGGCACAATTGCGAATCCTTTACTGTCCCGCATGCCATGCCGTTCAATTTCCCGATTTTCCTGACGTGGGTACGGATCGTGCTGATTCCGCTCGTCGTCGGCGTGTTCTATCTGCCGGACACGGTGATGGGCGGCGCGCACCGCAATCTCGCGGCGGCGGCGATCTTCATTCTTGCGGCGCTGACCGACTGGTTCGACGGCTACCTGGCCCGCAAGTGGAACCAGACGTCGTCGTTCGGCGCATTTCTCGATCCGGTGGCGGACAAGCTGATGGTGACGGCCGCGCTGCTGATCCTCGTGCAGATTTCGCGGGTCGACGCGGCAATCGCACTCGTGATCGTCGGCCGCGAGATCGCGATTTCGGCGCTGCGCGAGTGGATGGCGCAGATCGGTGCGTCGAAGAGCGTCGCGGTGAACCAGCTCGGCAAGTTCAAGACCGCCTGCCAGATGGTCGCGATTCCGATGCTGCTGTTCTACGGTCCGCTGCCGCTCGGCGTCGCGACGATCGACACGCGCGTGTGGGGCGAATGGCTGATGTATCTCGCCGCGGTGCTGACGATCTGGTCGATGCTGTACTACATGAAGCTCGCATGGCCGCAGATTCGCGAGCGCGGCGGCGCGTGATGCGTCCGGTCGAGCAGGTTTTTGTAAAAAGGGCTGGAAAAGCCCTTGACACACGAATGTGCCTTCGACATAATCTCGCTTCTCCGCTGCACGACGAAGTAAGTGTGTGACGGGGAAGCCGTAGCGCAGCAATACGCGGGAGTAGCTCAGTTGGTAGAGCGCAACCTTGCCAAGGTTGAGGTCGCGAGTTCGAGACTCGTCTCCCGCTCCAGATTTTTTCTGGCAGCGTGTTGGTCGGCAAAGCGCTGCAGATGCAGGACACATGCGGGAGTAGCTCAGTTGGTAGAGCGCAACCTTGCCAAGGTTGAGGTCGCGAGTTCGAGACTCGTCTCCCGCTCCAGATTTTTCTGGCAGCGTGTTGGTCGGCGAAGCGCTGCAGATGCAGGACAATGCGGGAGTAGCTCAGTTGGTAGAGCGCAACCTTGCCAAGGTTGAGGTCGCGAGTTCGAGACTCGTCTCCCGCTCCAAGTAATGGGGAAGCCACGCTTCCCTTTTTATTTGATGGACTTTCAGTCCTCGAATAAAAAATCTGTCGCTTGCCTCACGGCATTCGCACAGTCCGCTTTTGGCGCGATAGCAAAGCGGTTATGCAGCGGCCTGCAAAGCCGTTTAGGCCGGTTCGACTCCGGCTCGCGCCTCCAGATAAAGCCCCGCTTCGGCGGGGCTTTTCTTTTTTCTGCATCGCTTGCGGCCGTCGTGCATGGCGCATGCGACGGCCTGCTGGCGATCAACCATCCACCGGCTGCGCCGGCGTGTCGAGCGTCAGCTGATAGAACGCCGCATCGAGCCAGCGGCCGAATTTGAAGCCGGCCTGCGTGATCGTGCCCGAGTGCACGAAGCCCAGTTTCGTATGCAGTGCGATGCTTCCCGCATTGGTCGCATCGATGCAGCCGACCACAACGTGCACCTGCGCTTCGCGCGCGCGCCGGACCACTTCGCGCAGCAGCACCTCGCCCAGCCCGCGGCCGCGCTGGTCGCGATGCACGTACACACTGTGTTCGACCGTGTACTTGAAGGCGGGAAACGCGCGGAACGTGCCCCAGCTGGCAAAGCCCAGCAGCGTGCCCGACGCATCGACCGCGCCGATGACCGGGAAGCCGCCCGCGCGCTTCGCCGCGAACCACGCGACCATCGCTTCCGGCGGACGCGGCTTGTAGTCGTACAGCGCGGTCGAGTTCGCGATCGCGTCGTTCAGGATCTCGAGGATGGCCGGCGCATGCTCGGCCTCGCTGCAATCGATCAGGCGCACGTCGTCGCGCTGTTTCGGGGAATTCATACCGGCTCCTGTGGGCAATAGATAGGGCGCGCGCGGCCATTGCGGCGACGCGTTCGTCAGGGATTCCGCACGCCGGCGGCGGCAGACGCATCGCAGATCACGACGACATAGCGCGCGGCCTGCGACGACGGATTGCTGAAAATCAGCGGCTGGTCGAGCCGCATGGCCAGGCAGTCGCCTTCGTGAAGTTCGTGCAGCGCATCGCCGAACGTGACGTCGACGCGGCCGCTGATGACCCACACCTGCTGATGCAGCGCGCTTTCGCGCCCGCCACTGTCGTACGCGACGCGTGCACCGGGCGGGAAATCCACCTCGACGAGCTGGATCGGTGACGGCCAGCCGGCCGGGGAGAGGTTGCGCCGCACGTAGCCGGACGCCGGATCTCGCCATTCGGCCTGCTGCGCGCGGCGGGCCAGCGGCTGCGCGGGCGTGTCGTCCTGATCGCCGCCGAACAGCCCGGCCAGCGACACGCCGAGCCCGGCCGCGAGCTTGTCGAGCACGACCGCCGTCGGGCTGGCCGATGCGCGTTCGATGAGCGAGATCATCGAACGGCTGACGCCGGAGCGCGCGGCCAGCGCATCGAGCGTGTAGCCTCGCTCGGTGCGCAGGTCGCGTACGCGCCGGGCGATGCGTTCGTTGATGCCGGTGTCGTCGGCAACGGCGGTCGCTGATTCTTTCATGATGGATTTATTTTCCAGCAAACTGGAATTTGCTGTCAACGGGATGGATGGTGGCTGGCCGATGGCTCGATGGAATTCGAACGGCTTGCTCGGCAGTCGTACGCGGCGTAATATACGAATCGACTACGTTTCGTTTAATTGGGGATATATGGGCATCATCAAGATTTCCGAGCACATGCACGAGCGGCTGCGCTCGACCAGCACGGCGCTGAGCCGCTCGATCAATGCGCAGGCCGAGCACTGGCTCCGCGTCGGGATGCTGGCGGAACTCAATCCGGCGCTGTCTTACGGCGACATCTGCCGGATGCTGATCGAGGCCGAAGCACGGGGCGGCGAGACGGGGCCGGCGGAACCGGTCGAGCACGGTATCGAGCAGGTGGCGTAATGGCGAAACGAGAAATCCCGATCCGCGGCGCCGCGGAAATCGCCAAGTCTCGTGAAGCCGCGAAGCTCGCGTCGCAGGTGCTGACGATGATCACCGAGCACGTGAAGCCGGGTGTCACCACCGACGAGCTGGACGTGCTCTGCCGCAACTACATCGTCGACGTGCTCGGCGCGATCCCGGCCAACATCGGCTATCACGGCTATCCGAAAACCGTGTGCGCATCGGTCAATCACGTGGTGTGCCACGGCATTCCGACGTCGCGGCCGCTGCGCGACGGCGACATCGTGAACCTCGACATCGCGGTGATCAAGGATGGCTGGTTCGGCGATACGAGCCGCATGTATTTCGTCGGCGAACCGAACGAACTCGCGCGGCGCCTCGTCGCGACGACCTATGAGGCGATGCACGCGGGCATCCGCGCGGTGCGTCCGGGCGCGACGCTCGGCGACGTCGGCTACGCGATCCAGCAGGTCGCGCATCGCGAAGGATTCAGCGTGGTTCGCGAATACTGCGGGCACGGCATCGGCGATGTCTATCACGATGAGCCGCAGGTGCTGCACTACGGCCGCCCGGGCACCGGCGTGCCGCTCCGGCCGGGGATGATTTTCACGATCGAGCCGATGCTCAACGCGGGCAAGCGCGACACGCGCATGCTGGCGGACGGCTGGACGGTGGTCACGAAGGACCATTCGCTGTCGGCCCAATGGGAGCACATGGTCGTCGTGACGGAAACGGGCTTCGAGGTGCTGACCGAGGACGCGAAGCCTCAGGCGTTCCCGGTGTTGTCGGGCACGCACGCCGCCTGATATCTGCAGTGCGCCACGAACGGTGGTGCGGTGGCACAGTGGAACGGGCCCCTTTGCGGGGCCCGTTTCGTTTTCGTTCGAGGTTGCGCGGCGCGCGCGATTTACGCGTGAATGCGGCGACCAGTTGCTTGGTGGCGGAGCGCGGCCCGGCCGCGGCTCAACCGCGTGCCTTCTGCCACGCGGATTCAACGAACACGCGGCACAGCGCTTCCATCCCCTTGCGGTCTTCGTCGTCGAAGCGCGCGGCGACCGGGCTGTCGACGTCCCACACGCCGATCAGCGTGCCGTCGGCGGCCACCAGCGGCACGACGATTTCCGATTCCGATGCGGCATCGCACGCGATATGGCCGGGGAAGTCATGCACGTCGCGCACAACCTGCGTCTCGCGCGTCTGTGCGGCCGTGCCGCACACGCCCTTGCCGAGCGCGATCCGCACGCAGGCGGGCTTGCCCTGGAACGGCCCGACCACGAGTTCCGTCCCGTCGAAGAAGTAGAAGCCGGCCCAGTTGAGACGGTCGAGCGAGTGGTAGACCAGCGCGGAGAAGTTGGCCGCGTTCGCGGTCAGGTCGCGTTCGGACTCGACGAGCGCGCGTGCCTGCTCGACGAGCGTCGCGTATTGATCGGCCTTGGAGGCGTTGGGGTCGTTGGACAGCGTGAACATGGCGGGAAAGCGATCAGGGTTGTGGAATGCGCGATGCGCGTACCGCAGTCTACGGCACGCGCGCAGGGTTTGCAGCGCCTGGCCACGCGTGAAGCGGCGCGCTCAATCGGGTTCGAGTTCGGCAAACCGCTCCGCGAGAAAATCGAGCAGGGCGCGCACCGCGGGCAGCAATCCCCGGCGCGATGCGAACACCGCATGCACGATTTCTCGGCGTGGCGCCCAGTCGGGCAGCACGGTCACCAGCTCGCCGCGCGCGACCTCATCGCGCACCATCATCGTCGGCAACTGCACGATGCCGACGCCCGCGACGGCCGCCGCGCGCAGCGCGAGCATGCCGCCCGTCACGAAGCGCGGCTGGTGATGAATTTCCGCGTGAGCGCCGTCGGGCCCGCGCAGCCGCCACACGTGCGCGGACTGCGGGGCGCCGTGGTCGAGGCTCGGCAGGCGCGCGAGATCGGCGGGAACGGCCGGGGCGCCGTGCTCGCGCAGCAGCGCCGGGCTTGCGACGAGGCACTGGCCGCGCTCGGCCAGCACGCGCAGCGCGAGATCGCTGTCTTCGAGCGGCGGCGGGCGTACACGGATCGCGACGTCGATCCCTTCGCCGACCACGTCGACGCGCCGGTTGGTCGCTTCCAGATGAATCTCGACGCGCGGGCATGCGACCATGAACGCGGCGATCATCGTGCCGACCAGCGAATCGAGCAGCACGATCGGGCAACTGACGCGCACGATGCCGCGTGGCTCCTCGTGCAGCAGCGCGATCGCCTCGTCGGCGGCATCGGCCTCGACGAGCATCGCGCGGCAATGCGCGTAATAGGTCTGGCCGACGTCGGTGACCGTGAAGCGGCGCGTCGAGCGCTGGATCAGCCGCATCCCGAGCCGCGCCTCGAGCAGCGCGATGCGGCGGCTCAGCTTCGATTTCGGCATGTCCAGCGCCCGTCCGGCCGGTGCGAAGCCGCCGTGTTCGACGACCTGTACAAAGTAATAGAGATCGTTCAGATCCCGCGCTTTATCGTTCATGAAATGGAACGCTGCGTGCGATTTTGGCAGTCTACCGGATCGATCGTTCCATCACTATATTTCTACCCAGGATGCGAAACACGTGTTTCGCCGCAATTCGGAGAAGGCAATGAAGAAGATCCAGGGTGTGTACAGTGCGCCGCGCGGCCATTGGGTCGGCGACGGTTTCCCGGTGCGTTCGATGTTCAGCTACCAGTCCCACGGCGCGCACCTGAGCCCGTTCCTGCTGCTCGATTACGCCGGCCCGACCACGTTCGAGCCGGGCTCGGCCTCGGCACCGCGCGGTGTCGGCCAGCATCCGCACCGCGGGTTCGAGACGGTGACGATCGTCTATGACGGCGAGGTCGCGCACCGCGACTCGACCGGCGCGGGCGGCGTGATCGGCCCGGGTGACGTGCAGTGGATGACGGCCGCGAGCGGGATCCTGCACGAGGAATTCCACTCGGAAGGGTTCACGCAGCGGGGCGGCCCGCTCGAGATGGTGCAGCTGTGGGTGAACCTGCCCGCCGCGGACAAGATGGGCGCGCCCGGCTACCAGACGCTGCTGAACGCCGACATCCCCGTGGTCGAGCTGCCGGACGGCGCGGGGCGTGCGCGGATTATCGCGGGTGAGTTCGACGGGCGGCGTGGGCCGGCCCGCACGCATACGCCGATCGACGTGTGGGACGTGCGGCTCGTGGCCGGCGGCCATGCGCGGTTCCCGGTCGCCGAAGGGCGTACGCTCGCGGTGGTCGTGCTGAGCGGCACCGTGCAGGTGAACGGCGAGACGGTCGCCCGCGAAGCGCAGTTCGTGCAACTCGGCCGCGACGGCAGCGATGTCGAGATCGAAGCGAACGGCGACGCGAAGCTGCTGATCCTGAGCGGCGAACCGATCGACGAACCCGTCGTCGGTTACGGGCCGTTCGTGATGAACTCGCAAGCGGAGATCCGTACCGCGATCGAGGACTTCAACAGCGGCCGCTTCGGCCAGATGCCGGCGTGACGGACAGGCCCCGCGCAATGCGGGGCCTTTTTTGTGCGCGGGCAGTCGGTCGCGCGGCGGGTGCGCTTCGAGGCATAATCGTCGATTGCCGCGCGCCGGCCGGCGCGCCCGAATCAGGACCGACCATGAACGCATCCGCTGCATCCCCGAGCGCCGCCGATCTCGACTGGCGCTGGAAGTCCTTCGACGCGCTGACGGCGCGCGAAGTCTACTCGATCCTCGAAGCGCGCAGCGCGGTATTCGTCGTCGAGCAGAACTGCGTGTATCGCGACATCGACGATGCGGATCAGGCCGCATGGCACCTGGCCGCCTTCGATCCGGCAGGCCGCCTGGCCGGCTATCTGCGCGTGCTGCTGCCCGATGCGCAGCACACCGACGTGCGCATCGGCCGCGTGCTGACGACCGCCGCGTTTCGCGGCGCAGGTCTCGGCAACGGGCTGCTGTCGCGCGCGCTCGAGCATATCCGTGCGCAGTGGCCGGATACGCCGGTGAGCCTGCATGCGCAGGCCCACTTGCAGCGTTTTTATGGCGCATTCGGCTTCGCGCCGAGTTCGGACGTGCACGACGAGGACGGCATCCCGCACGTGTGGATGAGCAGCGCACGCGCGTAATGCGATGCGCCGCGCCGCGCGGCAGTCAGTGCGCGGCGTGCGCGACCGGCGGCCGGGCTGCGCGCTGTGCCGCGGCCCGTTCATCGATCAGGCGGCCGCGCGCGGACAGCCGCAGCCAGTGGCGCAGCGCGATCAGCGCGCCGATCACGCTCATCATCGAGCCGGGAATCCACAGCAGCAGGCCGCCGATCTGCTGGTCACGCAGCGGGCTCAGCCATGTGAACGCACGGCCGCAGATCGAATAGATCGGATACAGCTCGTGCGGCGTGAAGAAGATCAGCGCGCCGAGCGCGATCTGCGGCGGAATCGCCGCGACGACGATCAGGATCCGGCGGCCCGGCGACAACCGCGCGGGCGGCGCGGGACGCGGATCGACGACGAGCCACCAGAACAGCAGCCCGTCGATCACCATGCTCCAGTTCATCACGCGATAGAGACGCCAGTCGAGCATCGCGATGAAGTGAATCGGCGACAGCAGCCAGAAATAGATCAGCCCGACGAACAGCACGACCGCGACGACGGGATGGAACACCACGTCGAGCGTCGCGCGCACGGGCGCCCACGCGAGCGCGGGGCGCACGAAGCGCTGCCGCCAGCGGAATGGAATGCCCGCGCGCATCGCCGCGCCCGGATACGACAGCGCAATGAAGAACGGCCCGAGGTGGTGCAGCACCAGATGCTGCGCGCGGTGCAGGAAGAACTCGTGCTCGAAGAAATAGTCGAGCCGCGTATGCAGCGCGATGTAGAGCGCCGTCAGCCCGAACCAGAACGAGAACTGCCGCAGCGGCGACACCTTCGCCTTCTTCACGCCGCGTGCGAACAGCACGGCGGCGGTCAGCACCGCGATCACCACGGTGGGCGACGGTTCCCACGGATCGAGCCAGTACAGGAGGTTCATCGCGCGCGCATCACTTCGCCTGGGCCGGCGATTTCACGGCGAACGGCGCATCGACCGTTTCGCCGTCGGAGAACTTCAGGCGCAGGTGCACGGTGTCGCCCGGCTTGATCGCGTGCTTCGGCTCCTCGAGCATGAAGTGGTAGCCGCCCGGCGCGATGTCGACCTTGCCGCGCGCGGGGATCGTCAGCTTGTCGACCATTTCCATTTTCTGCGTCGAGCCGTTCGAGACGGTCTGGTGCAGCATCGCCATCCCGTAGTCGGGGCTGTCGACGTCGACGAGATTGACCGGCTTGTCGCTCGTGTTCACGAGCGTCACGTAGCCGCCGGCGGGCAGCTTGTTCGGCAGCCAGCGCACCCAGGCGTTCTGCGCGGTGATCGCGCCGGCGGCATACGCGTGGGCGCCCGCGCACAGCGCGACGAGGAGGGCGAGCGTCTTGAGGGTCGTTTTCGTTTTCATGTCGGGATGAATTCAGGTCGTGGAGGCGGTGTCGATGATCCGGCGCAGATCGGCGGCGATGGCGTCGGGCGAGTCGCGGTCGGTCGCAAGCAGGCGGGCGCGGCCGCTCGCGTCGAAGATGTAGACGGCCGAGCTGTGCGTGACTTCGTAGCCGCCGGACGGATCGCGCTTTTCCATCTGGTAGGCGACGCGATAGCGCTTCGCGAGCGATTCGATCTGGCGGTCGGTGCCGGTCAGGCCGCGCGCATGCGCGGCGTCGAACGCGGCGACATACGATTGCATTGCCTGCGGCGTGTCGCGTGCAGGGTCGACCGAGACGAACAGGATGCGCACGTCGTTGGCCTGCGGGCCGAGCTTCGCCAGCACTTCCATCAGCCGCGCCATCGTTTCGGGGCAGACATCGGGGCAGTGCGTGTAGCCGAAGTAGACGAGCGCGACCTGGCCGTGGAACGCATCGGCGTCGACGGGGTGGCCGTCGCCGCCCGTCAGCGTGAACGACAGGTCGGGCAGGTGGCCGGTAACGTTGGTCAGGTTCCAGCGCGGCTCGTCGTGCGTGCACGCGGCGAGCGCCACGGCGGCGGCGAAGGCCGCGGCCGTGCGGAAGAGGCGGGGGAAGCGCCGGTGCGGCGTGGTGCAGGCAGACGACATCTTAGGGACTGTTTCCATATGGAACGCGCATGCGTTGCCACGAGAACGGCCGCTCGCGAGGCGCGCGACGCTGCCAATACTGACGTATTCGTAAGGAGCGCAACGCGGCGAGCGGCCGTTCTCGTGGCAACCCCTAATTAAAAATTTCATTCCACGGGAATGCCCGAAATCGCCCGGATGGCGGCGTCGCTCGTCGCTTGTTTGGCTCGGCCAAACGGCGCTTCTCACTCCTTGCCATCCAGGCGATTTCGGGCATTCGCATGTGCGTTCCATATGGAAACAGTCCCTAAGGCTCGATCGGACGGAATGGTGGCCGGCGGCGCGGCGCCATGCGGCGCGCGGCAGGCGGTTGCGACTGTAGCGCAATTCGCGCGCCCGCGTCCTTTCGAAACCCGTACGCCGCGGGCGAGCGGGGCAATATGTCGCAGTTGACGCGCGCGGCGGCGCGATGCCGTGGCCGCACCGGTTTCGCCCATCTCGATGCGCAGGCGCGGTAAGATGCGCACAATTCCATTCGCGCAGCGGCCGCCCGGCGTTTGCCGACCGGCTCTCACACTATCGAATCGATGCAATCCGTTCCGGCTTCCCTGTCCCTGACCGATACCGCGTTCTTCTTCGACTTCGACGGCACGCTCGTCGAACTGGCGCCGACGCCCGACAGCATTCATGTTCCGCCGTCGCTGTTGACGCTGCTCGACGAGCTGCGGCGCCGCTCGCACGGCGCGGTCGCGATCGTGTCCGGGCGCGGCATCGACAACATCGACACGTTCCTGAAGATGCCCGGCATGCCGATCGCCGGCCTGCACGGCGCGGAGCGCCGCGATGCGAACGGCGACACGCAGCGCATCGGCTTCAACGACGAACGCCTGCTGCGCATCGAGCGCGAGCTGGCGGCCGTCGTCGACCGTCATCCGGGCATGCTGCTCGAAATCAAGGGCGCGGCCGTCGCGCTGCACTACCGCAACGCGCCCGAGCGTGAGGCGGCTGCACGCGCGGCCACCGAGCGCCTCGTCGCCGACTATGCCGATGCGTATGTGCTGCAGCCCGGCAAGATGGTGTTCGAGATCAAGCCGAAAGGCGTCGACAAGGGGCGCGCGCTCGCTGCGTTCCTCGACGAGCCGCCGTTCGCCGGCCGCGTGCCCGTGTTCGCGGGCGACGACCTGACCGACGAGAAGGGCTTCGCGGTGGTCAACGCGCGTGGCGGCCTGTCGATCAAGGTCGGCGCGGGCGAGACGTCTGCCCGCACGCGGCTCGATTCGGTCGACGCGCTGCATGAGCAGATCGCGCGTTGGCTCGGTGCGGAGCAGCCGGACGCATGAGTCGCCTCATCATTGTTTCAAACCGCGTCGCGCCGATTTCGGAAGGCGAACCGGCGGCGGGCGGTCTTGCGATCGGCGTCTACGATGCGCTGAAGGAGACGGGCGGCATGTGGTTCGGCTGGAGCGGCGAGGTCGTCGCGTCCGGTGCGCCGCAGATCCGCGTCGAGGAGCACGGCCCGGTCACGTTCGCGACCATCGGCCTGTCGCGGCGCGACTACGACCAGTATTACCGCGGCTTCTCGAACGCGACGCTGTGGCCCGCGTTTCACTACCGCACCGACCTGATCCAGTACGACCGTCACGAATTCGAAGGCTATGGCCGCGTGAACGTGTGGCTCGCCCAGCAGCTCGTGCCGCTGCTGCAGGACGACGACGTGATCTGGGTGCACGACTATCACCTGATCCCGTTCGCGCGCGCGCTGCGCGCGGCCGGCGTGAAGAACCGCATCGGCTTCTTCCTGCACATCCCGTTTCCGGCTGCGCAGGTGCTCGTCAGCGTGCCGCCGCATCGCGACCTCGTCGAGTCGCTGTGCGCGTTCGACCTGCTCGGCTTCCAGACCGAACCCGACCTGCGCGCGTTCTGCGACTACGTCGAGTCGGAAGCGGACGGCGCGATCGAGCGCGACGGCCACCTGGCGACGGTGCGCGCATTCGGCCGGACGCTGCGCGCGGCCGCCTATCCGATCGGCGTGCATCCGGACGAGATCGCGTCGCTCGCGCAGGCCGGCGAGCACGGCAAGGCGGTGCGCACGCTCGCGACGTCGCTGCGCGGCCGCAAGCTGATCATGAGCGTCGACCGGCTCGATTACTCGAAGGGGCTCGTCGAGCGCTTCCGCGCGTTCGAGAAGCTGCTCGAGCACGAGCCGTCGCATCGCAATCGCGTGTCGTTCCTGCAGATCGCGCCGTCGACCCGGGCGGAACTGCGCGCGTACCAGGACATCCGCCTGCAGCTCGAAGGGGAGTCGGGGCGCATCAACGGACGCTTCGCCGAGCTCGACTGGGCGCCGATCCTCTATATCCATCGCCAGTACGACCGCCAGCTGCTCGCCGCGCTGTACCGGCTCGCGCGGGTCGGCTACGTGACGCCGCTGCGCGACGGGATGAACCTCGTCGCGAAGGAGTACGTGTCCGCGCAGAATCCGGACGATCCGGGCGTGCTCGTGCTGTCGCGCTTCGCCGGCGCCGCACGCGAGCTGACGGGGGCGCTGATCGTCAATCCGATCGATATCGACGGGATGGCCGATGCGCTGTCGCAGGCGCTGACGATGCCGCTCGCCGAGCGGCGCGCGCGTTATACGGACATGATCGCGCAGCTTCGCGAGAACAACGTGTCGGTGTGGCGCGACAACTTCCTGCGCGATCTGCAGCACGCGTAAACGGCGGTTCATCGAGCAGTAAAAAAGCCGCAGTGCGACGCGCACTGCGGCTTTTTTTGTCGGCTGCGCGCCGGCGTGTCAGGCCACGCGTTCGCCGGTCGGCGTGCTGCCGTCCGGTGCGGGGTGATGGCGGCCGTGCTGTTTCGCGAGCAGGTCGCGGTACAGGCCCGGGCGGTTGCGCAGCACGTCGGGCGGGCCGTCGTCGATCACCTTGCCGTTGTTCATCACGATGATCCGGTCGAAGTTGCGCAGCGTCGACAGACGGTGGGCGATCGCGATCACCGTGCGGCCGACCATCAGGCGGTCGAGCGCGCTCTGGATCGCTTCCTCGGACGCGCTGTCGAGCGCGGAGGTCGCTTCGTCGAGCAACAGGATCGGCGCATCCTTCAGGATCGCGCGCGCGATCGCGATGCGCTGGCGCTGGCCGCCCGAGAGCTTGACGCCGCGGTCGCCGACGATCGTGTCATAGCCTTCCGGCATCGCTTCGATGAATTCCGCGCAGCGCGCGTCGCGCGCGGCGGCGAGCACTTCGTCGCGGGTCGCTTCGGGGCGGCCGTACGCGATGTTGTCGTAGATCGTCCGGTGCAGCAGCGAGATGTCCTGCGGCACGAGCGCGATCGCATGGCGCAGGCTGTCCTGCGTGATCGTCTTCACGTCCTGGCCGTCGACCTTCACGGCGCCGTCCTGCGTGTCGTAGAAGCGCTGCAGCAGCGCGAGCACGGTCGACTTGCCGGCGCCCGACTTGCCGATCAGGCCGACGCGCTGGCCCGGCTCGATACGGAGGTCGAAGTGGTCGAGGATCGCGCGGCGGTGCGGATACGCGAACGTCACGCGCTCGAAATCGACACGGCCGCCCGTGGCCGACAGCGGCTGCGCGTCGGAGCGGTCCGGCATCCCGTGCGGCTCGAGCAGCGTCTTGACGGCTTCGGACAGGCGCGCGATGTGCTGCGTGACGTCGACGAGCGCGACCGCGAGATCGCGCGTGCCGTGCAGGATCGTGAAGCCGAGCGAGCTGACGAGCACGATGTCGCCCGACGTCGCGCGGCCCTGGTCCCACAGCCACAGCGCCCAGCCGAGCAGGCCGGCGGACAGCATCGCGGTGATCACCGCGTGCAGCAGGCGCAGCTTCTCGAGATAGAGCAGGCTCTGCTGGCGCGCATCCATCTCGGCCTTGACCGTCGCGCCGAAGCGCTTTTGCTCGCGCAGTGTCATCCCGAACGCACGCACGAGGCCCATGTTGCCGATCACGTCGACGAGCTCGCCGTCGACCGCCGCGGCCTTCGCCGCGAACGCGTGGTGGCGGGCCGAGCCGCGCCCGGCGAGCTTGAACAGGATGACGGACAGCACGGCCGAACAGCCGAGCAGGCCGGCGGCCATCATCGGATTGACGACGATGATCATCAGGATTGCGCCCATCACCGCGATGCACGGCGGCAGCACGTTCCACGCCATCGTGTTCTCCGACGTGTAGACCGCGTTCGACGTGGCCGTGATGCGGCTCGCCAGCGTGCCCGGCTGCTTTTCGGCGTAGTAGGTGGGCGAATGGCCGATCAGGTACTGGAACAGGTCACGCCGCAGGTCGCCGGTGACCGCGACGAACGTGTGCGCGGCGAACCAGCCGCCGACGCGCCACAGCAGATTGTCGGCCGCGATCAGCCCCACGAGCAGCGCGAACGCGCTCCACAGCGGGCCGGGGTGATGCCGCCCGGTCGCCAGCACGTCGATCAGGTGCTTGATCGCGTATTGCGAGCCGAGCGCGCAGCCGACGGCGGCCAGCACGCTGCAGAGCACGATCAGGTGGGCGACGGGATGCAGGCGGATGTAGCGGAACAGGAACGCGATCGGTCGATGCGCGTAGCTCGACAGCTTCGCGTTGTGGGCGTTGCGCTGGGCAGGGGTGAGAGATTCCAAAATATGCGTGCGGTGATTCGGTGAGTGAGCGTGGCGGCTGGATCGCAGGCCGGCGTTCGCCCGGACTGAATAATCCGGCATTGTAAACAAGCCCGCGTGTCGCGCTGCGCGAATCTTGCCTTGGCCAGGGGCTCGCGGTCGATTTTGAGATAAAATCCGGCATCCCGTCCTGCCTCATGTGCCGGAATCACGCTGCCGGCGGTCACGGGGTCAAGGAACGCCAAAAGGGCCTTCCACTCTAGAACGGACACCCAAGTCCGCGGGTTGCAAAGTGTTGCATCTTTGTAACAAAGTAAAGTGTTTGAAATGTTGTGCGCCGTATCGGGATTAACCCTAGATAATCGGCTCCGGGTTCGATTCCAGGTTTTTTACGAACCCCTGTCAACGGGTCTTCGTTTCAAACGTTCTATGCCTGTCGCGTCGCCGACGCTCCTTGAGCAGCGCGGGTTCGACGCCCCCGGCAGGCTGATTCGTCCGATCTTCGGACGACCTGCATCCAGCCCGGACCGCCGGCAGGTTGCCGACCCAAACCTGGTTTTTAGCCGATTTTTTAGGAGTTACGCATGCGAATCGCCCAAATCGCTCCGTTGCACGAAGCGGTGCCCCCGAAACTGTACGGTGGTACCGAGCGAGTGGTGTCCTACCTCACCGAAGCACTCGTCGAGATGGGGCATGACGTCACGCTCTTCGCGAGCGGCGATTCGCAAACCTCCGCGAAGCTCGAAGCCTGCTGGCCGCAGGCGCTGCGCCTCGACCCGACGATCCGCGACGTGATGGCCCCGCACATGCTGCTCCTCGAGCAGGTGCGCCGCCGCGCGGAAGAGTTCGATGTCCTGCACTGCCACATCGACTACTACCCGTTCTCGCTGTTCTCGCGCCAGCCGGTCCCGCATCTGACGACGATGCACGGCCGTCTCGACCTGCCGGAACTGCAGCCGATCTTCAACGCATTCAGCGACGTGCCGGTCGTGTCGATCTCCGACAACCAGCGCATCCCGCTGCCGCAGGCGAACTGGCTGTCGACCGTCTACCACGGCCTGCCGGAAAACCTGCTGACGCCGATCCCGAACGTGAAGCCGAGCTACCTCGCGTTCCTGGGCCGCATCTCGCCGGAAAAGCGCGTCGACACGGCGATCCGCATCGCCGAGCAGGCCGGCCTGCCGATCAAGATCGCCGCGAAGCTCGACAAGGCCGACCGCGCGTACTACGAAGAGAAGATCAAGCCGCTGTTCGCGCTGCCGCACGTCGAGTACATCGGTGAAATCAGCGAGTCCGAAAAGACCGAGTTCCTCGGCAATGCGCACGCGCTGCTGTTCCCGATCGACTGGCCGGAGCCCTTCGGCCTGGTGATGATCGAGGCGATGGCTTGCGGCACGCCGGTGATCGCGTTCAAGCGCGGCTCGGTGCCGGAAGTGATCGACAACGGCGTGTCGGGCTTCGTCGTCGAAGACGAGCTGTCGGCGGTTGCCGCGCTCAAGCGCCTCGATACGCTGCCGCGCGAGAAGGTCCGCGCCGCGTTCGAAGCCCGCTTCTCGTCGAAGGTGATGGCGCAGAACTACGTGAAGGGCTACGAGGAGTTGCTGCGCCAGAAGCGCCGCACGGTGCTCCGCGAAGTCAACGCAAGCTGATTGCGGGCCGCCGCCGCGCCGCGGCGCGCGGCTTGCCATCGACGCCCCGTCCGGGTTCCCGGCGGGGCGTTGTCACATCCGCGGCGCGGATCTGTTGTATTCTCGCCGCGCCCGACGCCGCGAACGGCCCCCGAAGCGGCCCGGCAGGGCATCCGTCCGTCTGTCCAGACGGTAATGTCCCTATAATGGCCGTGCCGTGAAATCCGGCCCCCGCACGAATATCCAGAGGAGAGCAGTCTTGGCGAGAACGAAATCCACGCGCGCAGCGCCGGCCCCCGGCGCCGGTGTGATCTTCGCGTTGCGTGCGATCGGTCTCGTGCTGCTCGCGCGCTGGCTGTTCTCGATGTCCCAGATGGGCTATCGCTCGTCGCTGTCGGCGATGGTGTCGTCGCCCTGGGCGTTCGTCTACCTCCTGTTGATCTTCCTGCTGCTCGCGTTGCCGGGCGCCGTCGCGCGCGCCGAACGGCCGTTTCATCCGCTGCCGCAGTGGCTGCGCCAGGCGTTGCGCGTCTTTGCGCTGATCGGTTTGCTGTTCGCGGTCTGGTCGATCGGCATGTTCGTCTGGGTGGACGGCTGGCGCCTCGCGCTGCATGCGGTGACGGCGACCAACGGCTGGCTCGTCGCCGCCCCGGCGCTTTATGCGGCGATCGTCTGGATCTGCCGCCCGCGGCCGCTGTGGCGGACCAACGTGGCCGCCCGCCGCTTCGCGGTCGGCCGTTATGCGATTTCGCTCGACGTGCTGACGCGCACCGCGATCGTGTGGATGGAAAGCCGCAAGGTCGGCCAGTACGATGCGCGCGAACTGTCGGTGCGCTGGCCCGGCCGTGCGGCGCCTGCCGCAGGCGACGGTGCAGCGGACGCGCAGCCGGCCGTCGTGCCGCCGCGCCGCGGCAGCTTCTTCAATCGACCGAAGGTCGAACTGCTGTGGGATTCGCCGGCGGCCGTCGGCCATAACCGGCAGATCGTCATGCGTGCGCCGCTCGCGACCGAGGGCGATCGCGTCGCGGTGCTCGCGCTCGACGCCGCGCTCAAACAGATCGTCTGACAAGTCCCGCGCACGGCGTGCGGGCGACAAGGAGGCGTGATGATCGTCCGCTGGTTGCTGGCTGCCGTTCACCTGAGTACGTTCGGCGTCGCGTTTGCCGCGATCGCGGGGCGTAACCGCGCGTTGCGCCGGCTCATCGCGTCGGCGCAGGCGGCCGACTTGCCCGGCGTATTCAAGGCGGATGCCGCGTGGGGGCTATCGGCGCTCGTGCTGATCGTGACGGGCCTGATGCGCGCGTTCGGCGGGTTCGAGAAGGGCGCCGCGTACTACCTGCACGAACCGCTCTTTCACCTGAAGATGACCGCGCTCGTGGTGATCCTGCTGCTCGAGGTCGTGCCGATGCTCGGGCTGATCCGGTGGCGCGTCGCCGCGCGGCAGCAGCAGATGCCCGAGCTCGGCCGTGCGCGCACCTATGTGCGGATCGGCCATTGGCAGGCGGTGCTCGTGATCGTCATCGTGTTCGCCGCGTCGGGGATGGCGAGGGGGATTGGGGCGGCCGGCTAGGGGCGGCCGGCTAGGGGCGGCCGGCTAGGTGCGGCCGGCTAGGCCTGGCCCAGGCTCGACCGGGCGACCCTGCCGCCCGGCCGCACCCGCACTCAGCGCACGAGGCAGGGGCGCTTGTTGTTGAAGGTCCAGCCCGGAATCAAATACTGCATCGCCGCCGCGTCGTCACGGGCACCGAGCCCGTGCTGCTTGTACAGCTCGTGCGCGACCGCGACGGCATCCATGTCGATATCGATGCCGAGCCCCGGCCGTTTCGGCACTTCCACCAGCCCGTTCTCGATCTTCAGCGGTTCGCGCGTCAGCCGCTCGCCGTCCTGCCAGATCCAGTGCGTGTCGATCGCGGTGACCTGGCCGGGTGCTGCGGCCGCGACGTGCGTGAACATCGCGAGCGACACGTCGAAGTGGTTGTTCGAATGCGAGCCCCACGTGAGGCCCCAGTCGCGGCACATCTGCGCGACGCGCACCGAACCCTGCATCGTCCAGAAGTGCGGATCGGCGAGCGGGATGTCGACGGCCTGCAGCTGCACCGCGTGCCCCATTTGCCGCCAGTCGGTCGCAATCATGTTGGTGGCGGTCGGCAGCCCCGTCGCGCGGCGGAATTCGGCCATCACCTCGCGGCCCGAGTAGCCGTTCTCCGCGCCGCACGGATCTTCCGCGTAGGCGAGCACGTGATGCTGGTCGCGGCACAGCCGCACGGCCTCGTCGAGCGACCACGCGCCGTTCGGGTCGAGCGTCACGCGCGCGTCGGGGAAGCGCTCGGCGAGCGCCGTCACGGCCTCGATCTCGCTCGCGCCTTCGAATACGCCGCCCTTCAGCTTGAAGTCGTTGAAGCCGTAGCGCGCATGCGCGGCCTCGGCCAGCCGCACGACGGCCTCGGGCGTCAGCGCGGCTTCGTCGCGCACGCGCGTCCAGTCGTCGGTCGCGCCGCTGCCGTCGCGGTAGGCGAGTGCGGTCTTCGTGCGGTCGCCGATGTAGAACAGGTAGCCGAGCATTTCGACGCGCTCGCGCTGCTGGCCCTCGCCGAGCAGCGCGGCGACCGGCACGCCGAGATGCTGGCCGAGCAGGTCGAGTAGTGCGGCTTCGAGCGCGGTGACCGCGTGGATCGTCGTGCGCAGGTCGAAGGTCTGCAGCCCGCGGCCGCTCGCGTCGCGATCGGCGAAGGTGCGCCGCACGTCGTTGAGCACCGCGTGGTAATTGCCGACCGGCTGGCCGACGACGAGCGCGCGCGCGTCGTCGAGCGTGCGGCGGATACTTTCGCCGCCCGGTACTTCGCCGACGCCGGTGCGGCCCGCGCTGTCCTTCAGGATCACGAGGTTGCGGGTGAAGAACGGGCCGTGTGCGCCGCTCAGGTTGAGCAGCATGCTGTCGTGGCCGGCGACCGGAATCGCTTGCAGGTCGACGATACGCGGCGTGTCGTGGGAGGGCGAGGCAGTGACGGCGTTCATGGGCGGCGATGGCGATAGGGTGGGCAATGCCGTGCGGCAAAAGCTTTGCCGCGCGCGACGGGAGGTGCGATCATTCGACAACCGACATGCGCGGCGCGCAAGCCCCGCAGGTCGACGCAACCCGAAAACGGGGTGGGGGCGACAACCTGACCGGCGGAGCGCGGAACGCGAACGCTGGCTGATCGTAAAGCACGGGACCAGGCGGCGCAGGAATGCTCGCTTTGAGTCGACAGGAGATCCGTGTTTCGATCATCAGTCGTCGGATGACTTGTGACGCAGTATAATGAATCATCGGCTTTCGCTCAAACCCCGCGTAAACCCTCGGCTCACATTACGATCATTCAAAAAGGAACCGGCCTCATGTCCGTGCCTACGCTTCCCGCAGCGCCGCGCCGTCGCGCACGCAGCCTCGCACAAGATGTCGTCGACGCGCTGACCGCGCAGATCGAAAACGGCACGCTGCGTCCTGGCGACAAGCTGCCGACCGAAACCGAAGTCATGGCGGCGCAGGGGGTGAGCCGGACGGTCGTGCGCGAGGCGATCTCGCGGATGCAGGCGAGCGGCCTCATCGAGACGCGCCACGGCATCGGCAGCTTCGTGCTGGAGCCGTCGCGCCGCCAGACGCTCGGCATCGACCCGGCGACGATCACGACGCTGCGCGACGTGCTCGCGGTGCTGGAGCTGCGCATCAGCCTCGAAAGCGAATGCGCGAGCCTGGCCGCGCAACGCGCGAACGATACCGACCTGGCCGCGCTGCGGCGCGCGCTCGACGCGATCGCATCGGGAGCGGGCGGCGGCCGCGACACGGCGCAGCTCGACTTCCAGTTCCACCTGCAGATCGCGCAGTCCACCGGCAACCGCTATTTCGTCGACATCATGACGCAGCTCGGCACGTCGATCATTCCGCGCACGCGCGTGAATTCGGCCCGCTTTGCCGGCGACGATCTGGAGCGCTACGTCGGCCGGCTGAACCACGAGCACGAGGATATCTACGAGGCGATCGCGCGCCACGACCCGGAAGCGGCACGCGCGGCGATGCGCACGCACCTCACCAACAGCCGCGAACGGCTGCGCCGCGCGCACGAGGCGGCCGAGGCCGAGGCCGGCTGACGCACCGGGCGGCGCGGCCCACGGTGCCGCCGGCCCGGTCGAATCGCCTTAACATCAGTCGTCATACAAGAGATATCCATTCATCGATCGCCGGGGGCGGGCGGCGTGGCCGCCGCCGGCCGCCGGCACCGCCGATCAGCCTCCCTTCGTCGTGATCGTCTTCCACGCGCCGCTCTTCACTTGGTACAGCGTCGACATCCCGCTCTTCAGCGAGCCGTCGTTCGCGAACGAGATGCGGCCGGTCACGCCTTCGAAGTCGATCTTCTTCAGCGCCGGGCGATAGACCTTCGGGTCGGTCGAGCCTGCCGCCTGCATCGCCTTGATCGCCGCCCATGCCGCGTCGTAGCCGAACTGCGCGTACGACAGCACGTCGACGCCGAAGCGCTTCTTGAAGCGCGCCTCGAAATCCTTCCCTTGCGGCAGCTCGTCAAGCGGCCGGCCGTATTCCCACGCCATCGCGCCTTCGGCGGCCGGGCCCGCGATCTTGATGAACTCGTTGTCCTTCACGCCGCCGCCGCCGACGAACTGCGCGTTCAGCCCGAGCTGGCGCATCTGCTTGATGAAGTTCGCGGCGAGCGAATCGAGGCCGCCGAAGAAGATCAGGTCGGGGTTCTTCGCCTTCAGGCTCGTGATCTGCGCGCGGAAGTCGACCGCTTGGTTGCTGGTGAATTCGCGGCCGATGAGGTTGCCGCCCGCGGCCTTCACGGCCTTCTCGAACTCGTCGGCCTCGCCCTGGCCGAACGCGGTGCGGTCGTCGATGATCGCGATGCGCTTCGCCTTCGTCACGTCGACCGCGTACTTGCCCGCGTTGCCGGCGTTCTGGCCGTCGGTCGCGATCACCATGAACATGTTCGCGAGCCCGCGCGCGGTGAGCGTCGGGTTGGTCGCGGCCGGATCGATCACCGGGATGCCGGCCTTGTCGTAGACGACCGATGCCGGAATCGTCGTCCCCGAGTTGAAGTGGCCGACCACGACCGACACGTTCTGGTCGACGAGCGCCTGCGCGGCCTGCACGCCGATGCGCGGGTCGGCCTGGTCGTCCTGCACGACGAGGTTGAAGTGGGCAGGCTTGCCGGCGATCTGCACTTTCTGCGCGGCGGCATCGTCGAGCGCGAGCTGCACGCCGTTCTGCAGGTCCTTGCCGTAACCGGCGTTCACGCCGGTGAGCGGCGCGGCGAAGCCGACCTTCACGTCGGTCGTATCGGCGGCCTGGGCGGCCTGTTGCGAGAGGAGGGCAAGCGCGGATGCAATCGACACCGACAGCAGGGAATGACGGAATTTCATGTTGTTCCTCTTGTTCGACACCTGCGAGTGAGTACCGCATGCGCCGGGGCGGGCCGGACACGTGCGACGGGCGGGCGGTTCGACCGCTTCTCGGAATCGGGCGGGGAGGTCGGCATCGTTATCCTCGGAAGAATCTCCCGTCAGGCTCCGCGAAGAAGCGCCCCGATCGCCTCGATTTATAGGTCGCCGATATGCCCGGGTCTTGGCAATTCGCCGCGCATTCGGTGCGGATTTGCGCATAGCTTCCGCGCGTGCGGCGGCAGCCGGTATCGGGAGTTTCCCGTCGCGAATGGAGCGGGCGCAGAGGAAGGGAGCGAGGGACAGGAAGGCGGCGCGGCCCGCCGGGGCCGCGCCGCGCACGCAACGCCGTCAGTCGGACAGGGCGTCCGATGCGGCTTCGGCATCGTCGTGCGATGCGTGCGTGCGGATCAGCGGATCGCTGGTGCTCGGGCGGCCGGTTTCGACGTGACCCGCGAAGCGGCGCAGGAAGCCGAGCAGCCGGCCGTCGCTGACGGTCAGGTCGTACCAGCCGTGGCTGCCGCGCAGATCCCAGTAGTCGTCGACCTGCTGGCCCGGTGCGAGGTCGAACGTGCGCGCGCGGCCGTGGCCGTACGCGTTCGTGACCTTGAGCCGCACGGCCTTGTGGCCGCGGTTCATCAGGCGCAGCGTGATGTTGCCGTTCGCGACGTCGTAGCCGTAGATCACCTCGGGGTTCACGTTCGCGCTGCCGACGCCGGTCGCGAACGGGCCGCGGAAATGGCAGTAGAAGCCGTTCGGGCCGTACACGTCGAGGTCATACAGGCCGAGCGACGCCGCGGCGCTCCACGTGTCGGCGATCCGCTTGCCGGCTTCGACCGTGTACGCCCACGGGCCGTCGAGGCGATTGCGCGACTGCACCTGGAACGCGGCGCCTGCCCGGCCCGTGTTCGCGAAGGTCAGCCGGAACAGGCCGTTCACCGATTCGACGCGGCCGTGCACGAACAGCTCGTACGGCAGCGCGCGCGCCGGCCGCAGCCCGGCCTCCTGCTTCGGCAGCTTCTGCAGCACCGGCGGCACGGGGATGTAGTCGGGATGGCGCAGGCGGTCGGGCGGCGCATAGCTGCTCGTGTCCGGCAGCGTCGGCCAGCCGGCATCGGCCGTCGCGAAATCGAACGCGGCGGTCAGGTCGCCGCACACCGCGCGGCGCCACGGCGAGATGTTGCCGGCCTTGACCGGGTATTGCGCGCCGAAACGGGCCTCGATGAATTGCAGCAGCGACGTGTGATCGTAGGTCTGCGAGCAGACCCAGCCGCCCTTTGTCCACGGCGACACGACGAGCATCGGCACCCGCGGCCCGAGCCCGTATGGGCCGGCCATGTGCGAGGCGTTGCCGGGGAACACCTCGTTGGTCGTCGCGACCGTCGATAGCCCGTTGTCGCGCGACTGCGGCGCGAACGGCGGCTGCACGTGGTCGAAGAAGCCGTCGTTTTCGTCGTACGTGATGAAGAGCGCGGTCTTGCTCCATACCTCCGGATTCGACACGAGCGCCTGCAGCACCTGCTCGATGTACCACGCGCCGTAGTTCGCCGGCCAGTTCGGATGCTCGGAATACGCTTCCGGCGCGCAGATCCACGACACCTGCGGCAGCGTGCCATTCTTCAGGTCCTGCTGCAGGATGTCGAACAGCGTGCCGCCCGCGCTGATGTTGGTGCCGGTGCGCGCCTTGTCGTACAGCGGCGTGCCGGGCAGCGCGTTGCGGTACTGGTTGAAGTAGAGCAGCGAGTTGTCGCCGTAGTTGCCGATGTACGGGTTCTGCGTCCAGCCCCACGACCCGGCGGCGTTCAGGCCGGTGCCGACGTCCTGGTAGATCTTCCACGACACACCGGCGTTCTCGAGCACTTCCGGATAGGTCGTCCAGCCGTAGCCTGCTTCCTCGTTGCCGAGCACCGGGCCGCCGCCCGTGCCGTCGTTGCCGACGTAGCCGGTCCACATGTAGTAGCGGTTCGGGTCGGTCGAGCTCGGGATCGCGCAGTGGTACGCGTCGCAGATCGTGAACGCGTCGGCGAGCTGGTAGTGGAACGGGATGTCGTCGCGCTTCAGGTACGCCATCGTCGTGGTGCCCTTGTTCGGCACCCACTGGTCGTAGCGGCCCTTGTTCCAGGCGGCGTGCATGTCTTGCCAGCCGTGCGGCAGGTCCTGCAGGAACTGCAGGCCGAGCTTGTCCGCGCCCGGGTGGAACGGCAGCAGCTCGGCCGGGCCGACCGGCTGGTGGAACACCGACTTGCCGTTCGCGAGGCGCAGCGGACGCGGGTCACCGAAGCCGCGGACACCGCGCATCGTGCCGAAGTAGTGGTCGAACGAGCGGTTCTCCTGCATCAGGATCACGATGTGTTCGATATCGCGGATGGTGCCGGTGCGGCGGTTCGCGGGAATCGCAAGCGCATCGCGAATCACGGGGGGGAACAGGTTCAGCGCGGCGGCGCCGGCGGTGCCGGCAGCGACGCGCAGGAAGTCACGACGGTTCGATCGGGTCATGGTCGTTATCGTGCGGTAAAGGGGGGAGCCGATTGGCGGGACCTGCTGGAAGGGCGCACCCGGGTCGCAGGATGCGGCTGCGCCGGGTGGTGCCGCCGCGAGCATAGCGGGGAATCGGTGTCATTCATATGAAGTCCGGAAACGTTTGCATCCGCAGCGACGCGATATTGAAGCGGCGTCGGGCGCATGTCGCCAGTGGTCGCGGTGCGGCAGGGATGAGGCGGTAAAGCGATGCGGCGCGGGATGCGCACCGGTGAAGCGGAGGCGATGCCTGCGTGTCAGGCGTCCGTGACCCACGCGCCGAACCATTCGCTCGGGCGCGCGATTTCGTCCTGCGCGGCGACGAGTTCGAGCTCGTAGCGGCGCGCATCGTAGGTCGCTTTCACGACCGCATGCACGGCCGCGAGCGTGTGTTCGAACGCCGCGCGCACGGAGTCGCCGCGCAGCCGGCAGGCGACGAAGATCGCGCTGGTCAGGTCGCCGACGCCGACCGGATGGCGCGGAAACGCGTAGAGCGGGCGCTGGCCGATCCACGCTTCGGTTTCGGTGACCGCGAGCATGTTGAAACGATCGGCGGGGCTGTTGCGGTCGTGCAGGTGCTTGACGAGGATGATCTGCGGGCCGCGACGGATCAGCGAGCGGCAGGCTTCGACGGCTTCGGCGACGGTTTCGATGCGCCGCCCGGCGAGCTTCTGCAGTTCGGTGTGGTTCGGCGACATGCCGTCCGCGAGCGCCGGCATCTCCTGGACGATGAATTCCTCGACGCCGGGCTCGGGCCGGATGCCGCCCGTCTGGCCCATCGCCGGATCGCAGAAGTACCACGCGTTCGGGTTCATTGCCTTCACCGAGCGGACGATTTCGACGGCCGCACGCGCCTGCGGCGGCGAACCGAGGAAGCCGGACAGCACGGCGTCGCAGCGCTTGAGTGCGCCGATCGCGGCGATGCCGTCGACGAGCTGCTCCATCTTCGCGGCATCGATCGCGCTGCCGGCCCAGTGACCGTACTGCATGTGATTCGACAACTGGACGGTATTGAGCGGCCAGACGTTGACGCCGAGGCGCTGCATCGGGAACACGGCCGCACTGTTGCCGGCATGGCCGTAGATGACGTGCGACTGAATGCTGAGGACGTTTTTCATGGGAAGCGCCTGCACGCGTTTCAGGGTCACGTCACACGATACCCGAGTTCGTCGCGCGCGCGGAAGTCGCGCGGCGCCGGAGTGTTGCGCGCCGTCGTCAGCGCGACCGCGTAGAATCGCGGGGCGCGAGACGGCCCGGCCGCCCGCGTGCGTCTCCAATCACCGTGATCGCCATGCTTTCGATTCGCAAGATGTTGTTTGCCGTGCGCGCCGCCGTGCTCGGCGCGGGTGTCGCCGTCGCGTGCGCCGTGCCTGCCATGGCGGCCGCCGCATCGCCCGCGGGCAACGACGGGCCCGTGTATGGCCCGCGCCTGGAAGGGTTCGGCTATCCGGCGCCCGTGCATCTCTACACGTTCGTGTCGCAGCGCGAAACCCTCGAGATGGCCTACCTCGACGTGCAACCGGCCCACCCGAACGGCCGCACCGTCGTGCTGCTGCACGGGAAGAACTTCTGCGCGGCGACCTGGGAGGACACGATCGGCGTGCTGAGCCGCGCCGGCTATCGCGTGATCGCGCCGGACCAGATCGGCTTCTGCAAGTCGTCGAAACCCGATCGCTACCAGTACAGCTTCCAGCAGCTCGCACGCAATACGCATGCGCTGCTCGAATCGATGGGGGTGAGGTCGGCGACGATCGTCGGCCACTCGACGGGCGGGATGCTCGCGATGCGCTATGCGCTGATGTATCCGAAGGCGACCGACCAGCTCGTGCTCGTGAACCCGATCGGCCTCGAGGACTGGAAGGCGCTCGGCGTGCCGCCGCTGCCGGTCGACTACTGGTATGCGCGCGAGCTGAAGACCACGGCCGACGGCATTCGCCGCTACGAGCAGGGCACGTACTACGCGGGCAAGTGGTCGCCGTCGTACGAGCGCTGGGTGCAGATGCTGGCCGGGATGTACCGTGGCGCCGGTCGCGACGCGGTCGCGTGGAACTCCGCGCTGATCTACGACATGATCCTCACGCAACCGGTGGTCTATGAACTCGGCGCGATCCGCGTGCCGACGCTGCTGATGATCGGCGACAAGGACACGACCGCGATCGGCAAGGACGTCTCGCCGCCCGACGTGCATGCGAAGCTCGGCCGCTATCCGGAACTCGCGAAGCGCACGCAGGCGGCGATCCCCGGCGCGCAACTCGTCGAGTTCCCGGCGCTCGGGCACGCGCCGCAGATCCAGGATCCGGATGCGTTCCACAAGGCGCTGCTCGACGGGCTGGCGGCCGTGCACCCGCAGTGATGCGGGGCCGGCCGCGGGCGGCCCGGGCGTGCGCCGTCAGCGCGCTTCGCTCGCGAGCTCGTCGCGGATCTGCGCGGTCAATTCGAACGAGCGCAGCCGTGCCGCGTGATCGTAGATCTGCGCGGTGACGATCAGTTCGTCGGCTCCCGTCTGCGCGATGCGGTCGCGCAGCTTGTCGCGCACCGCGTCGCGCGAGCCGACGGCCGCGAACGACAGCGAATGCGCCACGGTCGCGAGTTCGAGCTCGTTCGCCTCGAGCACGTCGACCGGCGGCGGCAGCTTGCCCGGCGTGCCGCGCCGCAGATTGATGAACTGCTGCTGCAGCGACGTGAACAGGCGCCGCGCCTCGTCGTCGGTATCGGCGACGAACACGTTGACGCCGACCATCGCATGCGGCTTCGGCCACGCGGCCGACGGCCGGTACTGCGCGCGATAGATTTCGAGCGCGCGCATCAGGTAATCCGGCGCGAAGTGCGACGCGAACGCGAACGGCAGCCCGAGCATCGCGGCGAGCTGGGCGCTGAACAGGCTCGAGCCGAGCAGCCACACGGGCACGTCGAGCCCTGCGCCGGGCACCGCGCGCACGCGCTGGCCGGGCACCGGCTCGGCGAAGTAGCGCTGCAGCTCGGCGACATCATCCGGAAACGAGTCGGCGCTGCCGATCAGGTCGCGGCGCAGCGCGCGCGACGTGGTCTGGTCGGTGCCGGGCGCGCGGCCGAGGCCGAGGTCGATGCGCCCCGGATACAGCGACGCGAGCGTGCCGAACTGCTCGGCGATCACGAGCGGCGCGTGGTTCGGCAGCATGATGCCGCCCGACCCGACCCGGATCGTCCGCGTGGCGCTCGCGACATGGCCGATCACGACGGCCGTGGCCGCGCTCGCGATGCCGGGCATGTTGTGATGCTCGGCGAGCCAGTAGCGCTGGTAGCCCCAGCGCTCCGCATGCTGCGCGAGATCGACGGTGTTGCGGAATGCCTGGGAGGCGTCGGCGCCGGCCGGAATGGGGGCGAGATCGAGTACGGAAAACGGAGTCATCGGATGGCCTTCGAAAGGGGGCGCGCGCGGTGATGCGCTGACGCAACAAATGCCAAGGATTTTGCCAAAGGGTTCCGGAACGTGCTGGCGGCGACCCGATACCCATGCGCGTTTCAGGGGTGCAAGGTCGAATTCGGTGATCGTTGCAAAAATCAATCTAATCGCTGATTAATTACCAATCTTTACGGCGATTGGACGTGAATCCGCATCGACATACAAATTTGCACGAAACGTATGATTTTCAAGACTGCAATACGCCTGCAAACCGCTTACGCTAACGTGAACGCGGGTGCGCCCAAATGGTTCGCCGACTGCACAGCTTTGCCGGAATTGCACTAGTCCGTTTCTCGTAGTGCCGAGCGCGGGGTGCCGCAGGCTGCTAAAATCCGGCGCCTACCCATGTTGTGCCGAAGGTAGCCATACGAATCTTCCCGCATCCCGTCCGGGCGTCGCGCGGAGATGCACCACGCGAAGCCGGGCATGGCCGTATCCGCAGGATGGGTCGAGCCTCCCCTATATACAGGCGCTGCTGGAACAAGGAGTCGGGTCGTGCCCGCGTTCGTCGTTGTCGGAATACCGAATCACGCTCAATCATGCGCAAGCGTTCTCCATGGCGTTCAGGTCGCCGGGAGGCGTCGCGCATGACGGCAAGCGCAACGATGCTCGACTGGCTCCTGATCGTCTTCACGCTGGCCGCGGCCGGCTATGCGCTCGTCGCCGCGTTCGCGCCGCGGCCGCGTACGCCGCGCACGGCCGTGCGCGACGGCTTCGAGCCGGTCAGCGTGCTCAAGCCGCTGTGCGGCGCGGAGCCGCACCTGTACGAAAACCTCGCGACGTTCTGCGAGCAGCGCCATCCGCGGTATGAAGTGCTGTTCGGCGTCGCCTCGGCGGCCGATCCGGCGATTGCCGTGGTCGAACGGCTGCGCGCCGATTATCCCGAGTGCGACATCACGCTCGTGGTCGATGCGCGCGTGCACGGCAAGAACCTGAAGGTCAGCAACCTGATCAACCTCGCCGAGCGCGCGAAGTACGGCCGCATCGTGATCGCGGACAGCGACATCGCGGTGAAGCCCGACTATCTGGAGCGCGTGACGGCGCCGCTCGCCGACGTGTCGGTCGGTGTCGTCACGTGCCTGTATCATGCGCGCAGCGTCGGCGGATTCTGGACGCGGATCGGTGCGCAATTCGTCGACGCATGGTTCGCCCCGTCGGTCCGGATCACGCACCTCGGGCGCTCGAGCCGCTTCGGCTTCGGCGCGACGCTTGCGCTGACGCGCGACACGCTCGACCGGATCGGCGGCTTTCCCGCGCTGAAGGACGAGCTGGCCGACGATTTCTGGCTGGCCGAGCTGCCGCGCCGCCTCGGGCGACGCACCGTGCTGTCGGAGGTCGAGGTCGCCACCGACGTGATCGAACCGTCGTTCGGCCCGCTGTGGCATCGCGAGACCCGCTGGCTGCGCACGATCCGTTCGCTGAACCCGGCCGGCTTCGCGTTCCTGTTCATTACGTTTACCGTGCCGTGGCTCGCGATCGGCGCGGCGCTCGCGCTGCGCCTCGACGGCACCTTCGCCGGCGCGCTGGC